>CAPOAR010000010.1:0-49810 GCA_948670295.1 uncultured Oscillospiraceae bacterium
CGGGCGCATTCAGCGCCCGGGGCCCTTTTTGTCGGAAATGCCAGGACGGGAATCGCTGAGCGCGGCGCCGATCAAGCTGCCCGTGCCCTCCGCCCGAATTTTTCGGTCAATATACGGGGTTATCCACATTCACCTTGTCCGTCTCCTGATAGGGCGCCAGGGTGGACACCATTTTCACCGGCTCATCGTAGGCGTTTTTCACGTAATGCACCTCGCCTGGCTCAATGTGGATCAGGTCGCCCACCCCGAGCACGTGCTTCACGCCGTCCACGACGATATCCACCTTGCCCTCCAGGATGAAGAAATCCTCTTCCATGATATTGTGGTAATGGGCCTGGAAGTCCTCGCCGGGGCGGAAGCGCACCAGGGCGAAGTTCATCCGGGGGCCCTTCATGAGATACTTGGGGCCGCTCTCGCCGAAACGGTACTCCCGCTCATTTTCATTGATGATAAACATAATATTCTCCTCCAATCCAAAAGTCGGCCAAGGGCTCACAGGCCGGGGGCAATCCACATGTTCCGGGTTACGCCCTGAGCGCACAGCGCCAGCTGGGCGGGGTAGAGCTTCTTCCAATTGCCGTACAGCTCATCGTACACCGCCTTGACGGACGGGTTAGGCTGGAACTGCCGGTCCCACTTGACGGTGCGCGACACGGCGTCCTCCACATTGGCGTACAGACCCACGCCCACGCCGGCCAGAATGGCGGCCCCCAGGGCGGTGGCCTCCTTGACCACGGGCACCTTCACCGGCTTGCCGGTGACATCGGCCACAATCTGGCTCCACAGGGGGCTTTTGGCTGCGCCGCCGGCGAAGATGAGCTCGTCGGGCTCGTGGCCGGTGGCATCCTTCACCAGCTCGATATGGCTGCGCACCAGCAGGGCGGTATTTTCCAGAATGGCCCGGTAGAAGGTGTATTTGTTAAACCGCTCCGGCTCCAAGAGGAAGTTGGTAAAGGTGGGACTGGCGTGCCTCCAGTCGATGAAGTTCATGGTGTCGCTGAAGCAGCACTGCATCCCGTAGCAACCGGCGGGAATATCCGCGGCCTTTTCGTTCATCAGGTCATAGGCATCCCGGCCGGTGCGGCGGGCATCCTCGGCCTCGGCCTGGCAGAAGCCGTCCCGGAACCAGCGCATCACAAGCCCGGGCTTGAAGGCCAGCGCCTCGTACTGCCACAGGCCGGGCAGGGCCGCGCAGTTCACCCGCACCCGGCAGCCGGGGTCGGCGCAGGCGGAGTCGGTGTTGAACTCATACTGCCAGAAGCTGCCGCCGAAGACGGCGGCCTGGTTGGCCTTGTACGCCCCCACGCCCAGGGCGCCCAGCTGGCAGTCGCCGCCCCCCACCACCACGGGGGTGCCCTCCAGCAGGCCGGTGTCGGCGGCGCCCTTTGCGCTCACCTGGGCGAAATTGGTCCCGCACTCCACCACCGGGGGGAAGATATCGGTGCGCAGGCCGCATTTGGCGGCGATTTCCGGCAGCCAATCCCGGCTTTGCAGATCCATGATGCCGGTGGTGCTGCCGTTGCTGGGCTCCACCGCCAGCCTGCCGGTGAGCTTGTAGATGAGCCAGTCGTTGAACATGCCCACTGCGGCAGTCTTTTCATAGACCTCCGGCAGGTTGTCCCGCACCCACAAAATACGGGGCAGGGCCCCCAGGGCATAGGTTTGGCCGGATTTTAAGTACACTTCCTTCTCCAGCGCGGGGTCCAGCTCCTTGAGCTGGCCCACCTGGGCGTCGCTCCGGGCGTCCACGTTGGCGCAGGCCCAGATTTCGCTGCCGTCCTTGTCGTAGAGCAGAATGCCCTCCCGCATACAGGTGGTGGACACGGCGGCGATGTCGCCGGGGGCGATGCCCGCCTCCTCCAGCACGCCCCGGACGCAGCCCCGGGCCAGGTCCCAATTATGCGCCCAGTCGAAGTCCATGCTGCCCGGCCAGCGCGGGTCCTCCCGGTGGGACCACTCCCGCTGGACACAGCCCACCTGCTCCCCGTCCAGGGAAAAGACCACGGCCCGGACGCTGCCGGTGCCCGCGTCCACCGCCATCAAGTATTTCGCCATGGGGATACCTCCTAACAATAGATTAAAATTGGGTTGTCACCATAATTTTGATTACGGCTCCGCCTCCAGCAGCAGCTGGGCGGTGTCCTCGTCGGTGATGAGCACGTCCAGGTAGCCCCCCCGGAGGACGGCCAGGATGGCCTCCGCCTTGTCCGGCCCGCCCGCCGCGCCGATCACGTTTTCCAGTGTCCTGAGCTGGTCCATGGGGGTGCTCATCAGCCGCCCCTCCAGGTCGTGGGACACCACCTGGCCGTTTTTGTCCAGGAAATGGCTGAGCACGTCGCCCACCGCCCCCTGCATTTTCAGGAAGGTGAAGTCGTTGTTGTTGAGGATGCCGTTTTTTACGATGGTGGCCCGGTCGCTGAGACAGCCGATGCCCACCACGCTCATGCTGGACAGGGGGATCATGCGGAAGATCTCCTCCACATCGGGCTCCTGGCGCAGGGAGTCGCGCACGGCGGCGCTGGAGAGCAGCAGGGGGGAGGGGATGAGGTACAGCCGGGCGTTGAACACATTGGAGTTGGTGTTGGGCAGATAGCAGTTCACGCCCCCCGCCAGGCTGACCACATTCAAGGGGAGCTGGGCGGCGATGGCCAGGTGGTTGAGGATGCGGCTGGTGGTGTCGCCATAGCCCATGTTGATGAAGGCGTTGTCCGCCGCGCGGCGCAGTATGTACATGGCGGCGGCCTGGGCGATGCTCTCGTTGGGGCTGGGCAGGGTGGACGCGCCGGGGACGATGAAGGCGTCCCGCAGGCCGTAGCGGGTGAGCAGCTCCCGCTCCATCTCCATCCGGCGGCCGCTGTCCTGCTGGACGTTGAACTGGATGACCCCCGCCTGCCGGGCCCGCTCCAGCAGGGCAATGACCTTGGAGCGGCTCACACCCAGCAGGTGGGAGATGTTCTGCTGGGTGTAGTTCTCTATATAGTAGTACCACACCGCCTTGATCATCAGGCGGTGCTCATATTCGGCCTTGCTGAGCCTGTCGATCTTTTCGTCCATGATATCCGCCTCAAAATTCGACAAAAGTTTTTTGATCCGGCAAATGTCTTGTGCCAATAGTATAGCACCGCCCTGTGTCCACTGTCAAATGATTGCGGGAGAATTCCGCTATTTTCCGTAAAATCGTGGAAAACGCCAAAAAACACCAGCAATAATTGTGCATGACCGACAAAAAGACTGGTTTTTCGCTTGGGGGCCAAGTGTTTTTCGCCGAAAATTGCCAAAAAATTCACGGGGGAATTGGCACTGCGCTGTTGACAAACGCAGAAAAATTCTCTATGATAGGGCCAAGAGCAAAAGCTGTTTTCTCAGGACATTTGTGCATCGCGACAAGAGGAATGGGGGAGTTTGAATGGAAGCCAACCAAAACGTGGGGAACAGCGTTCCCCTGCTTTCGGTGCGGGGCATTTACAAGTCCTTCGGCCTGAACGCCGTGCTCAAGGGCATCGACCTGGACGTGATGCCCGGCGAGGTGCTGGCCCTGATCGGCGGCAACGGCGCGGGCAAGTCTACCCTTATGAAAATTATCATGGGCATCTACAGCCACGACAAGGGGCATATGTCCATGAACGGCGGGGCGGTGGCCCTCAACCGGCCCTCCGACGCCCTGGCCCGGGGGATTTATATGGTGCCCCAGGAGCCGCTGCTTTTCCCGAACATGAATGTGGAGGAGAACATCACCATCGGCTTTGACCGGGGCAAGGCGGAGCTGCACCGGGAGCTTGTGGATACCATGGCGGAGATCGGCTGGAACCTGGATTTGAGCCGCAAGGCCAGCAGCCTGTCCATCGCCGAGCAGCAGCTGGTGGAGATCCTCCGGGGTATTTTGCGCCATGCCAGACTGCTCATTTTGGATGAGCCCACCTCCGCGCTCACCTTTGACGAGGTGAAGAGCCTGTTTCGTGTGGTGCGGGACCTGCGGGAGAAGGGCATCGGAATCATTTACATCACCCACCGTTTGGCGGAGGTATTCGATATCGCCACCCATGTGGCCATCATGCGGGACGGGACCATCACCATCCAGGGCCCGGTGGCCGGCTTCACCCGGGAGGATCTGGTGAAGGGCCTGCTGCCCCCCGACGCGGAGGGGAGCGTGCAGGTCCGAAAGGCGGGGGAGCCCTCGGTGGACTACGCTGCGGACCCGGTGCTGGAGCTGGACGGCTTCAGCGGCTACGGCTTCTCGGACGTGAGCCTGAAGGTGTGGCCGGGGGAGATTTTGGGCGTGGCTGGCGTGGTGGGCGCGGGGCGCACCGAGATGGCCACCACCATTTTCGGCATGGATAAGGCGCTGGGGGGCAGGGTGCTGCTCAACGGCAGGGATATCACGGGGAAGCGGACCCGGCAGGTTATCGCCGCGGGTCTCAACTACGTGCCGGAGGACCGGCACCTCAACGGCCTGTTCAAGATCTGCGATGTGGCGGCCAACACCACCAGCGCCAGCCTTTTTGGCGGCGCGCTGGGCAAGGTGCTGCTCAACCGCAGGGCGGAGTATGACATCACGGAGAAGTACGTGAAAAACTTCCGTACCAAGGTCACCGGCCACGACCAGCTGACGGGCAGCCTGTCGGGCGGCAACCAGCAGAAGATCGTCATCGGGCGCTCACTGGCCACCAACCCGGGCATCGTCATCCTGGATGAGCCCACCCGGGGCATCGACGCCGCCGCCCGGGGGGATGTGTACAGCATCATCCACCAGCTGCGGGAGCAGGGGCTGTCCATTTTGCTCATCTCCAGCGACATGGAGGAGCTGGTGGAGCTGGCCGACCGGGTGGTGACCATGTACCAGGGCCGGATCAACGCGGAATTCCAAAAAGAAGATATCAATCAGGACAATCTCACGGCGGCCGCCTTCGGCATCGTGGAACAGGAGGCGAAAGGGGCATGAACGCGGTAAAAAAAGTTCTGAAAGCCCGGGAGATGACCGCCCTTCTCTTCCTGGCGGCCCTCTTTGTGGTGGTGGGGATCATCAACCCCGCGTTCCTGGCCGACAGCAGGAACGTGGCCAACTGCTTCAACGATTCGGTGGTCTACATACTCATCGCCGTAGCCATGGCCTTTGCCATCTTTATCGGTGAGATCGACGTATCGGTGGGCTCTAACCTGGGCCTGGTGGCCGCGGTGGTGGGCACCATGCTCCAGGACGGGAAAAACTGGTTTTTAGCATTTTTCATCGGCATTCTCATGGGCACCGTGGTGGGGCTCATCAACGGCTGGGGCGTGGCGGTGATGAAAATTCCGTCCCTCATTTTCACCCTGGGCACCAACGGAATTCTCCGGGGGCTGATGTACCTCCAGGTGGGCACCAAGCAGGTTACCGATCTGCCCATTGCGTTCAAGGGGGCCTCCTCCTATGCCCTGTTCGGCCTCCCGCTGACGGTGTGCTTCTTCTGTGTGCTGCTGGCGGCAGCGGCCATCCATGGGGTTTTGACCCGCACCAAGCGGGGGCGCTACTTCATCGCCGTGGGCGACAACGCCGGCGGCGCGGAGCTGGTGGGTATCCCCGCCACCCGCACCAAGGTGCTGGCCTACGTGATCTGCGGTATGCTGTGCGCCGTGGCGGGTATCCTCTTCGCCAGCCGCGCGGGCCAGGTCACCTCCCAGTCGGGCAACGGCTATGAGATGAAGGCGGTGGCCGCCTGCGTGCTGGGCGGCATCAGCCTGTCCGGCGGCGTGGGCAGCGTGGTGGGCGCGGGAGTGGGCGCGGTCATCATGGCCTCCATCAGCGCCCTGCTGGTGTTCATGGGCTTCTCCTCCAACTTCGACAGCGCCATCACCGGCGTCATCCTCATCACCATCGTGGTGGTGGACGCCCTGGTACAGCGCCGGGCCGCCGTCCGCAACCGGCATGCCCGCCTGGCTGCCCGGACCAACGCCCCCGCCGGCGGAAAGGAGGCTGCGGAGCAATGAGCGGTACTTCCTCCAAGCTGGGCGTCCAAAACGGCCTGCGCCGTTTGTGGAGCGGCCCAAATTTCCGCTGGAACCTGTTTCTGCTGGCGCTGCTGCTGGTGGAGTGCGGGGTGTTCGGTGCGGCCAACGGGAAATTCCTCTCCCTGAACCGCGTCTTTATGGCTGCGGTGGGCGACCTGCCCATCTGGTGCATCTCCATTTTCGTCACCTTCGTCATGATTACCGGGGGCATTGATATCCAGTCCTGTGCCATCGTAGGCTTCACCTCCATCGTCATCGGGGTGGGCTGGCAGGGCTTCGGCATGAACATATGGGCCGCCGCCGTGCTGGGTGTGGTGGTGGCGACCCTGTGCGGGGCGCTGTCCGGCTTCTTCGTGGCCTACTGCGGCGTGCAGGCCATGGTGGTCACCCTGGGCGGCTCCTTCCTGTATGGTGGGCTGGCGCTGCTGGTGTCCACCCTGTCGGGCACCGCCGCCTACAACGGCATCAGCGGCTTCCCGGACGGCTTCAAGGCCCTGGCCAAGACCACCCTGTTCGGCGTTGTGCCCCTGCCCATCGTTATTTTCCTGCTGATGCTCCTGTGCGCTTACCTGCTGCTCCACAGGAGCAAGTATGGCCGCAAGGTGTTTTTAGTGGGGGTCAATCCCCAGGCGGCGGAGTACTCCGGCATCAACGCCCGGGCGGTGGTGATGAGCACCTACATCCTGTCCGGTCTGGCGGCAGGGATCACCGGCGTGGTGATGACCTCCCAGCTGGGCATCGCCAAGTCCGATTTGGGCGGCAATTTCACCATGATGATTATCACCGCCTGCGTGCTGGGGGGCACCCTGTCCACCGGCGGCAAGGGCTCCGTCATCGGCACCACCCTGGCGGCTGTGGCCATCACCCTGCTGCGCTTTGGCATGCCGCTGTGCTTCGGCATCAATAAGCAGTATCTGGACATCCCCATCGGCGTGCTGCTGGTAGTGGTGGTGGTGGGCCGGGCCGTGGCCGGGAACCCGGCGGTGGCCGCATGGCTGGGCAGGCTGCGCCCGAAAAAAAGAAGCAAGGCGGGCGCGTGAAAAATTTATTCCAAGGCTGCGCCTTTGGAATAAGAGAACGGTATATTCCGGGGCTTCGCCCCTGAATATAAAATATCTATGGAGGTATGAAAACATGAAAGTGAAAAGACTCGTAGCGCTGCTTCTGTCCCTGTGCATGATCTTCGCCTTGGCCGCCTGCGGCGAAAAGACCGGCGAAGAATCCAAGGCTCCCGAGAGCTCCGCCCCTGTGGAGGAGAGCAAGGCGCCCGGGAACGAGGGCAATAATGACCCCGCGCCTGCGGGCGGCTCCGTCGAGGGCAAGACCGTGGCCTTCATCCCCAAAGTCAGCGGCAACGCCTTCTTTGAGGTGGCCAACACCGGTGCCCAGGAGTTCGCCAAGGACTGGGGCATCACCGTGGACTACATCGGCTCCCCCAACGCCACCGTGGCTGACCAGGTGCAGTGCATCAACGACGCCATCTCCAAGGGCGTGGACGCCATCTGCATTTCCACCGTGGACGCCGCCGGTGTGGCTGACGCCCTCCAGGCCGCCAAGGCCGCGGGCATCGCCGTGTCTACCTGGGACTCCGATTCCAAGCCCGGCGACCGCGCTCTGATGGTCTCCCAGGGCACCCCCGAGGTGCTGGGCCAGATGCTGGTGGATCTGTCCGTCGAGGGCCTGAAGGCCCGCGGCGTGGACCCCGAGAAGGACCCCGTGAAGTACTGCTGGCACTATTCCCAGGCCACCGTCACCGACCAGAACTCCTGGCAGGTGGAGGGCGAGAAGATCATCAAGGAGAAGTATCCCAACTGGGAGAACGTCCAGCCCGACAACTACTACTCCGAGCAGGACGCTGAGAAGTCCGTCACCATCGGCAAGGCCGTGCTGGCCGCCCATGCCGACATCGACCTGATCATCTGCAACGACTCCACCGCCCTTCCCGGCCAGCTGGAGGCCGCGCAGCAGGCCGGCCTGACCAAGGACGACGTGACCATCACCGGCTTCGCCACTCCCAACGCCATTAAGCCCTACTGCACCGCCAACATCCTGCACAACTGGGGTCTGTGGGACTGCAAGGTGCAGGGCGCCCTGGGCTGCTATGTGGCCGCTTACATCGCCGCCGGCAACGACGTGAAGGTGGGCGACACCATCGACGTGCCCGGCATCGGCTCCGTTGAGGTCATGCCCAACAACTGTCTGAATCCCGACGATACCACCGCCGACACCAATAACGGCGTGGTGCTGCTCCCCGAGCGCGCCGTCTTCAACGCCGAGACCATGAACAACTACGACTTCTAAGAGGCCGTCTGCGGTTGTGATCTGAGAACCACGGCGGAGCGGGGCGCAGCCCCGCTCCGCTCCCAAAGGGGCGCCGGCTTTGCGGCGCTTCTTTGGGAGCGGGGGCGCATGTTCCCGCCGCTGACAATTCACCGATACAAGGAGGATATATTTATGGCTGATTTGGAAGGTCTGAAGGTGTCCAAGGACTACCACGTGGACGTCCCCTTCGCCAATCAGAAGGGCTTTTTCCTCAAGGGCATCAACAGCCTGGACTGGGGCATGAAGAAGCATATGGCCAACATCTTTAACCCCGAGAGCGGCAATACCGTCATGTTTGCTTTTGACCACGGCTACTTCATGGGCTCCACCGCCGGGCTGGAGCGCCTTGACCTGCTGCTGCCCCAGCTGGCCCCCTATGTGGACTGCTTTATGGGCACCCGGGGCGCGCTGCGCACCTGTGTCCCCCCCGAGATTGTAAAGAGCGTGGCCCTGCGGGTGACCTCCGGCTCCTCCATGCTCCAGGACGACCTGAGCCATGAGGTGGTGGCGGTGGACATTGAGGACGCCATCCGCATGAACGCCGACTGCATGGCGGTGCAGACCTTTATCGGGGCGGACGGCCAGCTGTCCAGCTTG
Source organism: uncultured Oscillospiraceae bacterium (assembly GCA_948670295.1). Classification (GTDB taxonomy): domain Bacteria; phylum Bacillota; class Clostridia; order Oscillospirales; family Oscillospiraceae; genus Enterenecus. Next base: position 8,902 of record CAPOAR010000010.1, read on the forward strand.
GATAACCTTAACCAGGTCATCAGCGCCGGTATGCGCTACTCCATCCCCACCATGGGCGTGTGCGCCGTGGGTAAGGATATGGCCCGCACCGACCGCTTCTTCAAGCTGGCCACCCGCATCATCGCCGAGATGGGCGTCCAGGTGGTCAAGACCTACGACTGCGAAAACTTTGAGGAGGTCGTGGCCGCCTGCCCGGTGCCCATCGTGGTGGCCGGGGGCAAGAAGCTGTCCGAGCCGGACGCGCTGAAGCTGGCCTATGGCGTCATCCAGAAGGGCGCCCATGGCGTGGACATGGGCCGGAACATCTTCCAGAGCACCCATCCCGTGGCCATGGCCCAGGCGGTGTCCATGATCGTCCACAAGGGGGCCACCGACAAGGAGGCTTTGGAGTTCTTCCAGGACGAGATTCACAAGTAAGAAGCTGTACCAATAGCCGAAGTATGCAGACTTGCGAGGAAAAATTGCCGGTGGCAAGGCAAAAAACCGCAGGAATACTTTGTGTATTTCAAGATTTTTTAACGCAGCCTGGCGGCAATTTGGGCCGCAAGGATGTGTGCTGGGGTCTATTGGTACAGCTTCTAGGAACTGAACGCGGGGGAGGGGAAAGACAGCGGCCTTTCCCCTCCCCTTGTGGCTGATCGGGATATTCTCCGCCCCACGGGGCGGAGAATATCTGATATATTGAGAAAAGAGGAATGTTTATGGCATTGCAGGTGCTTCAAATGGTGCTGCCCATCGTGGCGCTGCTGGCGCTGGGCATGGTGTGCCGCCGGAGAAACATCTTTGACATGAAGGGGCTGGCGGGGCTCAAGGCGGTGGTGGGGGACATCTGCCTGCCGGTGGTGCTGTTCAACGCCTTCTTTACCGCCAAATACTCCCTGTCGGTGGCGCTGATTTTTGTGCTGGTGTACGCCGGGTTTGCCCTGGCCCTGGGGCTGGGCTTCGCGCTGCGCAAGCTGGCAGCCCCCCACGGGAAGTTTTTCCCCTTTCTGCTGGCCAGCGCGGAGGGCGGTATGCTGGGCTACGCCCTGTACGGTGTGCTAATGGGGGAGCAGTCCGGCTTTGCCGCGGTGGACCTGGGGCAGACGGTGTTTGCCTACACGGCGTTTCTGGGCTTCCTCTCCCTCACCGACGGGCGCAGGCCCACAGTGGGCGGCCTGGTGAAGAATATGGTGACCAACAAGTGCTGCATCGGCATGGCCCTGGGCATTCTCCTGGGGGTGCTGGGCGTAGGGGAATGGGTGTTGGCCGGCCCCGCCGCCGGGGTGGTGACAGGGACCATCTCCATGCTGACCGCGCCCACCAGCGCGCTGGTGCTGCTGGTGGTGGGCTATGAGCTGGATTTGGATAAGAGCCTTCTGCGGCCTGTGGCGGTAACGGTGGTGTGCCGCCTGGCGGTGATGGGGGGGCTGCTGGCGCTGGTGAGCTTTGTGCTGTTCCGCATAGTGCCCTATGACAAGGGGCTGCAGGTCGCGCTGATGATCCTCTATGCCCTGCCCGCCCCCTTCATCATCCCCCTGTTTGCCGACGTGGGGGAGGAGGGGAAGTACATATCCACCGCCCTGTCGGTGCATACCATCTGTACCATTATGCTTTTTGCAGCCATCGCGGCGTTCAGTCTGCGGTGACGGAAAAGGGCCGCCGCGCCAGCTGGCGCGGCGGCCCTTTTTATTTTGCCGTTTGGCTGCGGGGTTTAAAATGCCCGGCCAATGTCGCGGCGGAAGTGCATGTCTGTAAAAGCAATGGGTTTGGCGGCGGCGTAGGCCCGGCCGATGGCCTGCTCCAAGGTGTCCCCCAGGGCGGTGACGCCCAGTACCCGGCCCCCGTTGGTGAGATATCCGCCGCTTTCGTCCAGCCTGGTGCCCGCGTGGAACACCATGGCGGATCTGCCGGCCTCCTCCAGCCCGGATATGGGGTAGCCCTTTTTGTAGTCCAGCGGGTAGCCGCCGGAGGCCAGTACCAGGCAGCAGGCGGCCTGGTTCCGCCAGCGGATGTCCACGCTGTCCAGCGTCCCCTCCCGGCAGGCGGTGAAAATGTCCATCAGGTCGCTGTCCAGCAGCGAGAGCACCGCCTGGCACTCCGGGTCGCCGAAGCGGGCGTTATACTCCACCACCTTCGGGCCCTCCGGAGTGAGCATCAGCCCGAAGTAGATAACCCCATGGAAGGGGCGGCCCTCCGCCTTGAGCGCCCGGATTGTGGGCAGAAAAATTTCGTCCATGCACCGCGCCGCAATCTCCGGCGTGTACTGGGGCGGGGGGGAGATGGCCCCCATGCCGCCGGTATTGGGCCCCCGGTTGCCGTCATAGGCCCGTTTGTGGTCCTGGCTGGCAGGCATGGCGCATACCCGCTCCCCATCGGCAAAGGCCAGCACGGTTACCTCGGGCCCGGTCATGCACTCCTCGATGACCACGGTGGAGCCGGACGACCCGAACTTTTTGTCCGCCATCATCTCCCGGGCGGCGGTCCTGGCCTCGTCCACGGTGGCGGCCACCACCACCCCCTTGCCCAGGGCCAGCCCGTCCGCCTTCACCACGATGGGCGCGCCCTGGGCTTCAATGTAGGCCAGGGCCTGGTCCAGGTCGGTAAAGGTCTCATACCGGGCGGTGGGGATATGGTATTTTTTCATCAATTCCTTGGAAAAGGCCTTGCTGGCCTCAATGACGGCGGCGTTTTTCCGGGGGCCAAAGGCGGGTATGCCCGCCGCCTCCAGGGCGTCCACCATGCCCAGGGCCAGGGGATCGTCCGGGGCCACCACCACGAAATCCATGGCGTGCTCCTTGGCCCACCGTACCATGCCGTCCACGTCGGCGGCCTTCACGTCCACGCACTGCGCCGTCTGGGCGATCCCCCCATTGCCGGGGGCGCAGAACAGCTGGGTCACCCTGGGGGACTGGGCCAGCTTCCAGCAGATGGCGTGTTCCCGGCCGCCGGAGCCTACGACTAAAACCTTCATAAAACCCTCCTATGCTTGTCACGCTCGCGTTGGGCTGGCTTGACGGCCCGGCTTCCTTCCGACTCGGATTGGTCTCTGGGGCCTGCGGCCCCATCGCTCATCCTCGCTCCAGTCCATCCGGGCCTGCCAGCCTACGCTCGCGCTTCTCAGTGATGAAACAGCCGAATTCCGGTAAACGCCATCACCATATCGTGCTTGTCGGCGGTGGAAATCACATGGTCGTCCCGGATGGAGCCGCCGGGCTGGGCGATGTACTTCACGCCGGATTTGAAGGCCCGCTCCACATTGTCCCCGAAGGGGAAGAAGGCGTCGGAGCCCACGGTGACGCCGCGCTGCTTGGCGATCCACTCCTTCTTCTCCGCATCGGTGAGCACCTCGGGGCGTACCTGGAAGGTGCTTTGCCATACGCCGTCGGCCAGCACATCGTCGTGCTCGTCGGAGATATAGATGTCGATGGCGTTGTCCCGGTCCGGGCGGCGGATGCCGTCCACAAACTGGAGGCCCAGTACCTTGGGATGCTGGCGCAGCCACCAGGTATCCGCCTTGCTTCCGGCCAGCCGGGTGCAGTGGATGCGGCTTTGCTGGCCTGCGCCCACGCCGATGGTCATCCCGTCCTTCACATAGCACACCGAGTTGGACTGGGTGTACTTCAGGGTGATGAGGGAGAGCAGCATGTCGTGCTTGGCGGCCTGAGGCAGCTCCTTATTGGCGGTGACGATGTTTTCCAGCATGGCCTCGCTGATGGTCAGATCGTTGTAGCCCTGCTCAAAGACAATGCCGAAGATGCTCCGGCGCTCCACAGGGGCGGGGGTGTAGCCGGGGTCGATCTTCACCACGTTGTAGCCGCCCTTGCGCTTGGATTTCAAAATCTCCAGCGCCTCCTGGGTGTAGTCCGGGGCGATGACGCCGTCGGACACCTCTAGGGCCAGATAGCGGGCGGTATCCCCGTCGCAGGTGTCGCTGAGGGCCGCCCAGTCGCCGTAGGAGCACAGCCGGTCGGCGCCCCTCGCCCGGATGTAGGCGCAGGCGATGGGGGACAGCTCCCCCTCCGGGGCGAAATAGATCTGGCGCTCCACATCGGTGAGGGGTGTGCCCAGGGCGGCTCCGGCGGGGGAGACGTGCTTGAAGGAGGCGGCGGCGGGCAGGCCGGTGGCCTGCTTCAGGGCCTTGACCAGCTGCCAGGAGTTGAGCGCGTCCATAAAATTGATGTACCCCGGCTTGCCGTTGAGGACGGTGAGGGGCAGGTCCTTGTCCCCCTCCATGAAGATGCGGGCGGGCTTCTGGTTGGGATTGCAGCCGTATTTCAGTTCCAGTTCGGTCATTGATCGCACTCCTCTAATGGTTATTTTTTGCTTGGAATACGGGCTAAATAATCCTTTGCCCGAGATGGATCATGTCGAAAAGCAACCCATTGTTCCGAAAAGCTGTAATCTTCTACTATATAATCGGCCAAAAGCCAACCTATAGTAAAAGACATTTGAGAGGCATTGCTCCAAGCAGGGGGATGTTTATATGCAGATTGAGGTAGACCACACAATTTATCAATTTCAGTAAAAGTCATTCGAACGGTTTTTTGTCCACAGTGAAAAAGAAATTCTGTTAATGATGCATACTTATCTCCCTTTGGCATAAATATCCCCTCTCAAACCGACCAGTGCTTATTGATGATGGAGGTCTCGTCGTCCCCCGTTTCCAGGTCGATATACCGCACGAACAGCGACACCCTGTTATCGCTGTTCAGCGCCAGCCACAGATCGCCCGCCAGCGTCTCCGCGTCGGGGGCGGTGAGGGCCACCCGCCGGGGCTCCCCCTCAAAGGAGGGCAGGGGGTCGCCGTCGCGCTCATAGGTGTGGATGAAGTGGCCCACCCCCGCCTTGGGGGCGTCATACTCATAGAAGTAGCGGCAGGCGCAGGCGGGGTCGCCGTCCAGGCTCTTGAGGATGGACAGGTTGTAGGTCCCGTCCGGCTTCACCACCCCGGAGATGCGGGGGGTGTAGTTGGGGCCGTCGGGCTCGAAGGTGCGGGTATTCAGGGCATGGCGGTAGCAGTGGCCCGCCAGGATGTGGTCCCGGATGGTGTCGGTCTGGTCGCCGTTGGTGACAATGGTCAGGCCGTTTTCCAGACGGCGCACGGGATGATAGATGATGAGGGAGGGGTCGGTCATCTTGGATTCATCGAAGGCCTTGGTGCGGATGCCGTCCTGCGTCTCCTCAAAGACCCGGTTGCGGCTGTTTTCGCTGCGGCCCATGATGAAGTATGCGATGACGGCGCATTTATTATCCGCGGAGCGGCCGGTCATGATGCCCCGGCCGGGGTAGGGGTTGTTGTGCAGATAGTCCAGCATGTCAATCATTGCAGACACTCCTTTGAAAGATTCAGGGGCTTCAGGATACGGACGGTGCGGCCCTCCACCTTCAGGCGGCCCTGGCAGAACAGGGACACCGCCCGGGGCAGGATGACCCACTCCGCCTGCTCCATGATCCGGCGCTGGAGGGTCTCGGGGGTGTCGCCCTCCTCCACCTCCACCGCCTTTTGGAGCACGATAGGCCCGCCGTCGCACTCCTCGCTGACAAAGTGGACGGTTGCGCCGGACAGCTTGACGCCGTATTCCAGCACCTTCTCATGGACGTGGAGGCCGTAGTACCCCTTGCCGCAGAAGGAGGGGATGAGGGCTGGGTGGACGTTGAGAATGGCGTTGGGGTAGGTGTCCACCATTTCCCGGGTGAAGATGACCATGAACCCCGCCAGCACCACCAGGTCGATGTCCAGGCCGCTGAGCTTGTCCACCAGGGCGGCGGTCATGGCCTGGTTGGTGTCATAATCCTTCCGGGAGACCACATAGCCGGGGATGCCCGCCCGGCGGGCGCGCTCCAGGGCATAGGCCCCCGGCTTGGAGGAGATGACGGCGGCGATTTCCCCGCCCACGATCTCCCCCCGGCGCTGGGCGTCGATGAGGGCCTGGAGGTTGGTGCCCCCGCCGGATACCAGTACAGCAATGCGCTTTACCGCCCTCATAGGAGCTCTACCCCCCCGTCGCCGGGGACCACCTCGCCGATGATGCGGGGGGCCTGGCCCGCAGCCAGCAGGAGGGTGCGGACCTTGTCCGCATCGTTTTTGTCCACGATGAGCGCCATGCCGGTGCCCATGTTGAAGGTGTTGAACATATCCCGCTCGGGGATATTGCCCAGCCGCTGGATCATGCGGAAGATGGGGTCGATCCGCAGGGCGGATTTGTCGATTTTGGCAGTCATTCCCTTGGGCAGGCAGCGGGGGATATTCTCATAAAAACCGCCGCCGGTGATGTGGCTGACGCCGTGAATCTGGGCGGCCTCCATGGCGGACAGCACGGGCTTGACGTAAATCTGGGTGGGCTGGAGCAGCACGCCGCCCAGCTCGCCCCCCAGCTCTTCGTTCCACTCGTCCAGCTTGGCGTGCTCCACGTCCAGCGCCTTGCGCACCAGGGAGAAGCCGTTGGAGTGCAGGCCGCTGGACTGCAGGGAGATGATAACGTCCCCCGCTGCGACCATGGAGGGGTCGAGCATCTTCTCCTTGTCCACGATGCCCACGGCAAAGCCCGCCAGGTCGTAGTCGTGGGCGGCCATGACGCCGGGGTGCTCGGCGGTCTCGCCGCCGATGAGGGCGCAGCCCGCCTGGACGCAGCCCTCCGCCACGCCGGAGACGATGGAGGCCACCTTCTCCGGGTCGTTTTTGCCGATGGCGATGTAGTCCAGGAAGAACAGGGGCTTGGCCCCGCAGCAGATAATATCGTTGACGCACATGGCCACGCAGTCGACGCCGATGGTGTCATGGCGATCCATCAGCTGGGCCACCCGGATCTTGGTGCCCACGCCGTCGGTGCCCGACACCAGGACGGGCTCCTTCATGCCGGAGATGTCGGGGGCGAACAGGCCGCCGAAGCCGCCGATGCCGCTGACCACGCCGGGTATGCTGGTGCGCTCCACGTGACGCTTCATCAGCTGGACGCCCTTGTACCCCGCCTCAATGTCCACCCCGGCGGCGGCGTAGGCTTGGGAGTGGGAGTTGTTCATTGCTCCGCCCCTTTCCACAGCCTGCACTGCTCGATGCGCTTGCCGCCGTCGCCCTGCTTCTCATCGTAGGCAAACTGGTTGAGCAGCTGGCAGGGGAAGTTCTGGCACTGGCCGCAGTGAGCGTGGGTCTTGCCCTCGGTGCAGGCCTTGACGGGGCAGGCGTCCGCCCAGAAGGGCTTGTCGATGTTGACACAGCCGGGACAGCCCATCTGCTCCCGGTACTGGCACTGGCCGCACAGGATGCCGCATCTCGATTCGATCATAAATATCCCTCTCCTTGTCTCTTATTCTTTCCCAGTCCAGCAGTAGGTACAGATTTTGTCCTTGTCGATGCCGATGGCCTCCAGCAGTCCGTCCAGGGACTGGTAGCCCAGCGAGTCAAAGCCCAGCTTTTCGCAGATGGACTTGAGCAGGCACTGGCCCCGCCGGGTGGAGGAGTCGGCGTATTCCTCCAGATGTTTCTGCCCCTCGTCCCCCTCCAGCTCCTGGACGGTTTTCCGGGCCAGCAGCTCCATGGAGGAGTTGCTCCGGGAGAAGTTCAGGTACTTGCAGCCGTACATGATGGGGGGGCAGGCGGAGCGCATGTGCACCTCCCTGGCTCCCGCGCCGTAGAGGAAGTCCACCGTTTCCCGCAGCTGAGTGCCCCGGACGATGGAGTCGTCCACAAAGAGCAGCTTTTTCCCCTGGATGAGTTCGGGGACGGGGATCTGCTTCATTTTAGCCACTTGGTTGCGCACCTCCTGGTTGGCGGGCATGAAGGAGCGGGGCCAGGTGGGGGTGTACTTCACGAAGGGCCGGGCAAAGGGCTTGCCGCTGGCGTTGGCGTAGCCGATGGCGTGGGGGACGCCGGAGTCCGGCACCCCAGCCACCCAGTCCACGTCGGGCAGGGCGCCCCGGGCCTTTTCCGCCCGGGCCATGATCTCGCCGTTGCGGCAGCGGGTGACCTCCACGTTCTGCCCCTCGTAGTTGGAGTTGGGATAGCCGTAGTAAGTCCACAAAAAGGCGCAGATGCGCATTTTGTCCCCTGCGGGGGCCAGGGTTTCCCAGCCGTCCGCCGTGACCCGGACGATCTCGCCGGGGCCAAGCTCATAGGCGTTGGCATACCCCACCTTGGTGCAGGCGAAGGACTCGAAGGATACGCAGCAGCCCTCATCGTTTTGGCCGATGAGCACCGGCAGGCGGCCCAGCCTGTCCCGGGCGGCCACAATGCCCTCGGGTGTGAGGATAAGGATGGTGGAGGAGCCGTCGATGACCTGCTGGGCGTATTGGATGCCCTCCACCAGGGTGTCCTTTTGGTTAATGAGGGCGGCAGTGAGCTCGCAGGCGTTCACCTTGCCCGAGCTCATGGCCATGAATTGCCGGGCGTGGCCGTTGAAATAGTCTTCCACCAGCTCCTCCGCGTTGTTGATAATGCCCACGGTGGAGATGGCGTAGACGCCCAGGTGGGAGCGCACCAACAGGGGCTGGGGGTCGGTGTCGCTGATGCAGCCGATGCCGGAGGTGCCGTGGAATTTTTGCAGGTCCTTTTCAAACTTGGTGCGGAAGGGAGTGTTCTCAATGGAGTGGATCTGCCGCTGGAAGCCGTCGGCCTCGTCGTAGATAATCATGCCCCCCCGCCGGGTGCCCAGGTGGGAGTGGTAGTCCACACCGAAAAAGATGTCAAGGGAGACGTCGCGCTTGGAGATCGCGCCAAAAAAACCGCCCATACAGAGCCTCCTTATTTCTTATGCTTGCGCCGGAAAAGCAAAGCTGCGCCCCCGGCAAGAGCCGCGGCCAGGAGCAGCATGAGGACCAGCCCGGCGGGGCTGCCCGATACGAAGATAGTGGTGGGGCCGTCCGCTCCGCCGATGATGCCTAAATCCATGGCTTATTTCCCCATGAGACGGCGGCTCATCTCCTGATAAGCCCCCTCCACGTTGCCCAGGTCCCGGCGGAAACGGTCCTTGTCCAGCTTTTCGCCCGTCTTGGAGTCCCAGAAGCGGCAGGTGTCCGGGGAAATCTCGTCGGCCAGCACGATGGTCCCATCGGCCGTCTTGCCGAACTCCAGCTTGAAGTCCACCAGGGTGACGCCGCAGGCAGCAAGCTCCGCCTTGAGGAAGTCGTTCACCTGGAAGGCATATTTCTTGATGAGCTCAATCTCCTCCCAGGTGGCCAGCTTCAGGGCGACGGCGTGGTGGTCGTTGATGAGGGGATCGTGGAGATCGTCGTTTTTGTAGGAGAACTCCACGGTGGGCGCGTCGAACACGATGCCCTCCTCCACGCCATACCGCTTGGCGAAGGAGCCGGCGGAAATGTTGCGGATAATGACCTCCAGGGGGACGATGGACACCTTTTTCACAGCGGTCTCCCGTTCAGAAAGCTCCTCAATGAAGTGGGTGGGTACGCCAGCCTTCTCCAGCTGCCGCATGAGGAAGTTGGTCATCTGGTTGTTGATGGCCCCCTTGCCGGTGATGGTGCCCTTTTTCAGCCCGTCAAAGGCGGTGGCGTCGTCCTTGTAGGACACAATGACCACGTTGGGGTCCTCGGTGGAGAAAACTTTTTTGGCCTTGCCCTCGTAGAGCTGCTCGATCTTGTTCATAATAAAACTTCCTTTCAAAAGTGTGCTGATTCATTCAGCTCCGTCTGGAGCTTGGCCTCCTTCTCGGCAATCTGCGCGGCCATATTGTCCCGGGCCCCGTCCAGCTTTGCCGCCAGCCCATCGTCGGAGACGGCCAGAATCTGGGCGGCCAGCACGGCGGCGTTCTTGGCGCCGTTGATGGCCACGGCGGCCACGGGGATGCCGCTGGGCATCTGGACGGTGGAGAGCAGGGCATCCAGCCCGTCCATGGCCCCACCCTTCATGGGGATGCCGATGACGGGCAGGGTGGAATTACCCGCAAAGGCCCCCGCCAGGTGGGCGGCCATGCCGGCGGCGCAGATGAGCACGCCGAAGCCGCTGCTGCGGGCGCTTTTGGCGAAGTCCGCGGCGGCGGCGGGGGTGCGGTGGGCTGAGAGTATGTGCGCCTCATAGGGGATGCCGAACGCCTCCAGCTGGGCGCAGGCCCCCTTTACCACCGGCCAGTCGGAATCGGAGCCCATGATGACGGCGACTTTTTTCATAAAAATCCTCCTTTGGACGTAAAATCAAAAAGAAGCAGGCCGCCGCGCGTATGCGGGCAGCCTGCTTTGCTCAGTGGGCGGATTTGGACGCAATGGGGCTGTGGAGACGGAAGCCCGGACGAACAGGTTGGGAACGCACCACGACAGCCACCTCATTTCCAAATGGTCATTTCCATTTTAGCTAAGGAAAACCGAGAAATCAAGGGCCTTCCCCATTTTCGTAGGCTTATACAATCCTTTGGAGCCGGGGAGGGCCGTCCATGGCGAAACGCTCAAAACAGCCCCGTCGCCTCCAGAATATTGGACACCTGGGCCGCCCGGTTGGCCCAGGAGGACTGCCGTGCCAGCTCCCGCCGCCGCCGGGGGAGGGCGGGGTCCTCGCCAAAGGCGCTTTTGCACCGGCGCAGAAAGCCCGGACCGTCGTAGGCGGTGGACACCAGCTCGGGGATGGTATCCTGGACGCTGGGGTCCACCACGGTGACAATGGGCCTGCCGGTTGCCAGGTACTCGTACACCCGGCTGGAGGCCACGTCGCCGCCGGGGCGGTCCCGGCGGGCCAGGTCAAACAGCAGGTCGCAGCGGTAGAGGTAGTCGGGCACGTCCAGGGGGTTCACCGGCCCGGTGAGCACGATGTTTTCCTGTCCCTGCAGCTGCTCCGCCCCGGGCCTTGTCACCGGGCCCATGAGCACAAAGGTCCACTCCGGCCGGTGCCGGGCGGTGTAGAGAAGGGGCTCCAGGTCCACCTGGCCGTCCACCCGGCCCACCCGCCCCAGCACCCGGGTCCCGGGAAGGTTTGCCAGGGCGGGGGGGACGGCGTGCTCTTTTTGCTGGAACAGCACCGGGTTGACCCCGTTGGGCAGCAGGGCGATGTTATCATTGCAGGGCGACAGCCGCTTGATAAGGCCGAAGGAGGCGGCGAACACCACCTCGGCGTGGCGGGTCAGGTCGCTCTCCCAATCCAGAAATCCGTCGCTCCAAAAGCGCTGGCAGTCATATACCACCCCCCGGTAGGCCAGCTCGTCCAAAAACTGGGCGTGAAGGGGGGAGGAGCACCACAGGACAGGCTCCCGGAAGCGGTGCCTGCCCATCACCTGCTGGATGAAGCCCACCGCCCGGTCCAGCCTCCGGCGCTGGAGCACCGACGCGTCCTGGGGATAGGGCAGGGGGGCGGGCAGGGTGTAGACGGTGATGTGGGCGCGCACCCGCCGGCCCTGCTCGGGGGTGGGCTCGCCCCGGCGGGGGGCGGGCTCAAAAAAGAGGATCTGGGCGTCGGTGAGCCGGGCCAGCAGCTGCTGGGTGCGGTCGGGCCGGGCCCGCCAGGGGGCGTGGGCCAAGCAGAGCAGCTGCTTCATGGGGCCACCCCCGGGCCGACCCCGTCCGCCAGCAGGCGGCGCAGGACGTCGGAATTGTTCTGCTCCAGGCGGCGCAGGCGCTCTACGGCGGCGTGGAGCGTATCCCGGCTGTCCCGCAGGGCCAGGGCTTGATCCAGCATGGCCCGCAGGCTGCCGCAGGTGAGCAGGTCCAGATCCTGGTACAGCTCCTGGCCCATATAGGACAAAAAGCCGCTGACCTTAGGATCGTAGGTGATGCCCACCAGGGGGACGCCCTGCCCGGCGGCAAAGATCAGGCCGTGCAGGCGCATGGAGATCACCGCCTGCATCCGGGAGGTGAGGCCCAGCATCAGCTCGGAGCTGAGGGGCTGGCGCAGAACGCAGGGCGCCGGGCCGTCCAGCCGGGCGCACACCAGATCGGCGGCGTCGCCGTCGGTGATGTGGTTGACGGACAGAAACACCGGGGTGAGGCCGTACTTGTCCCGGGCGTAGCGCACCGCGTCGGCAATGACGGGCACCTTGTCCTCAAAGCCCTTCCAGGTGCGCAGGCATACGCCCAGGTAGGCCCCGGCGGGGTCCAGCCCCAGCCGGGCCATCAGCGCGTCCGTCTCCCCCTGGGGGGCGGGCTGGAGGGAGAGCACCGGATCGGCGGCCAGGACGGTCTCGGGCCTGTCCACCCCGAAGCGCCTGAGCTCGGCCAGGCTGGCGTCCTCCCGGAGGGTGATGGCGTCCACGCAGGTGTTGAGCACCCGGCGGACCAGCGCCACATCCCCCAGGCGGCTCACCGGCCCGATGCCGCAGCCGTACATCAGTACCTTGCACCCCCGCCACCGGGCGGCGCGCAGGGTGAACAGGTAATAGAGCAGGCTGCGCCGGGAGGTGGCGTCCTGGATGAGGCTGCCGCCGCCGTTGATATAGAGCCGGACACGGCCCATGGCCCGCAGAATGCCGGGTATGTCAAACATGTGCAGTGCGGCCACGCCATGGCGGGCGGTGGTCTCGGCGGGGTCCCGGGAGAGGACGGTGAGCTCTTCCCCGCCCGCGGCGGCGCGGGCCTCCCGGAGGATGGCCTTCAGGATGGCCTCGTCGCCGGTATTGCCCAGCCCGTAGGAGCCGCAGATCAAAATCCCCGAGCGCTTATTTGATTGTAAACCGCGTTGGCCCATATCGCTGTCGCTCCTCTGATCCGCGCCGCCCGTCACAGCCCCAGCACGGCGTCTGCGCGCCGGGTGATTTCGGCGTTGTAATCTGAAAGGTCGTCATAAATCCTTTCCGCGGGCTTTTGGGCGGCCAAAAGGGCCTGTACCATGTCCTCGCAGCCGGTGACGCCGGGGTTGTAGGGCTCCAGGTTTTTGGAGATATACAGGGGCAGGCCCAGGGCCTTTGCCTCCCAGATGACCATGCCCTGGCCCTCGTAGCGGGAGGTGAGGACAAAGCCGTCCATCTTGTCCATATAGCAGAAGGGGTTGGTCTGGTTGCCCAGCAGGGTGACAAACCCCTCCAGCCCCAGCTGCTTGATCTGCGCCTCCAGCGCCGCCCGGTCGGGGCCGTCGCCGATGAGGTAGAAATGGAAGTCGGTGCGGGACTGCTTTACCTGGGCCAGATAGCCCATCAGCAGGTCGTAGCCCTTCTGATGGCAGATGCGGCCGACCGAACACAGGTTGAGCTTGGCGGGGTCCACGGAAAAATCCACGTCCAGCTTGGCTTTGCGGAAGATTTCACCGGTGTCGATGTGGTTGGGGATGGCGGTGATGGGTTTGTCCTGAATGCCGGACACCCGGCGGAAGCCATCGATGATGCCGGGGGATACGGCCACAAATTCATCATAGTGGCGCAGCTTCCCCTTAAAGAAGTGCCAGAGCACGCGGTATTTCGGCTCGTTTTTCCGCTTGACCTCCACGTCGTTGTGAATCCACATCACCCGTTTTTCGGCGTTGGCGTTGATGACGCCGGCCGCGCACTCGTTCTGGTAGCTGTTGAAATCCACCGCCACGTCGTACTGCTTGCCGCCGGTGACATCGCCCAGCAGCAGCCGGGTCAGGCCGAAGTACATCACCCGGAAGAAGCCGGGCGGGGGGGTGAGGTATTTGATGTGGAGGTTCTCATGGGCGGGCAGGTCGAAAAAGCACTGGCGGTCGAAGAGGTAGACATCGACGCAGCAGCGGCTGAAGTCGATGTCGTTGAGGATATTCACCAGGGATTTCTGAACCCCGCCCACCCGGAGGTCTGTCTGGAAGAACGCGATCTGTTTCATGAATGGTCCGCCTTTCACAACGACTGTTCAAATATTATAGTATGGTCCGGCGTTTTTTGCAAGCCGCCGCTTGCCAACGGCGGCCAAATCAGATACAATAGAGGGCATCTACCAGTATACATATTTTTTCCCGCAGGTCAAGGGAGAAGGGGGAATTGCCGTGCCGGAAGTCATTCAGCGGCTGGACGAACAGATTTTGGTCTGGATCGCCCAGAACATACGCTGCGCCGTGCTGGACCCGCTGATGAAGGTATACACGCAAATGGGCAACACGGGGATGCTGTTCATCGCCCTGGGGGTGCTGCTGTTGCTTTTCAAGCCCACACGGAGGGCGGGGGTGTCGGCGCTGTGCGCCATGCTCATCGGTCTCGTTGTGGTGAACTTCACCATCAAACCGCTGGTGGCCCGGGCAAGGCCGTGGCTGGTCATCGAAAGCTTCGTCAACCTGGTGCCGGAGCACGACCCCAATTCCTTCCCCTCCGGGCACACCAACGCCGCTTTTGCCTTTGCCCTGGCGGTGTGCATGTCTGCGCCGAAAAAGTGGATGAAGGTATCGGCGGTGTGCGCTGCGGCGGTGATGGGCCTGTCCCGGCTTTATGTGGGGGTTCACTTCCCCAGCGATGTGCTGGCAGGGGCGGTCATCGGTTCACTTTGCGGCCTTTTGGGTGCGTGGGTGGTCAGCAAGGCGTGGGAGCGGCTCCACACAGCCCGTCAGTAGATGAATTATTCCGCCGCCGGGCTGATACTGGGAATATAGGGATGGCTCCGTGGCGGCCTAAAGCTCTTTTTGATTCTTTTTCTCTCAAGAAAAAGAATCCGCAAGCTCCAGAATAACCGCCTGGGCCAGCAGCAGCCCAGCCGCCGCCGGAACCCACATGGCGCTGGCAGGGATGGACCGCCGCCCGGGCGGGGGTGCCTCGTCCCCGTCCCCGGCGGCATGGGGCGGCTCGGGGGAGAATACAACCCGATGGCGGGAAATGCCCCGGCGGCGCAGCTCCTTGCGCACCACCCGGGCCAGCGGGCAGCCCTCGGTCTGGGAAATGTCGGCGATGCGCAGCAGCTGGGCGTCCCGCTTGTTGCCCGTGCCCAGGGCGGAGATGATGGGCACGGCCCGGGCGTGGGCGGTCTCAATCAGATCCAGCTTGCAGCTCACCAGGTCGATGGCGTCCACGATGTAGTCGTATCTGGCCTGGAAAAATTCCTCCCGCGTGCCCGCCTCATACCGCAGGGGCAGGGGGTGGAGGACACAGCCGGGGGCGATGCCGGCAAGGCGCTGGGCGCAGGCCTGGGCCTTTTCCATGCCCACGGTGGCCCACACTGCGGCGGCCTGCCGGTTGAGGTTGCTCACCGAAACCGTGTCCTGGTCGGCCAGGGTGAGCTCCCCCACGCCGGAGCGGCACAGGGCCTCGGCGCACCAGCTCCCCACACCGCCCAGGCCCAGGACGGCCACATGGCTTTTGCCCAGCCGTTCCATGGCGTTGGCGCCCAGCAGCATCCGGGTGCGGATAAATTGGTCTTCCATTTGAATACCTCCCATAAAACAAGGGCCAGACATTCTGTCTGGCCCTTGTGCTTGTTTGCTTACTTGCCCAGATAGCTGGCGCCGCCGGCTTCCACAGCGGGGTAGCTCTCCGTCAGGCCGTCCGTCCACTCACTGAGGTCGGCGGTGGCCAGGGAGTTGCGGGCGGAGCCCATCCAAACCGGCTCGTTCTCGCCCACGTAGTACATCAGGTGGTAGCCGCAGTAATCCTCGCTGACGAGGGCGTCCTCCGCGGCGACGTGCTGCGCCAGGTCCACGTCGCCGGCCTTGCGGGCGCTGTCGAAGAGCCACTCGTCAAATTCGGGCACAAAGTCCTTTTGCGCAACGCGCTTGTACAGACCGCCGTTGGTGTTGGAGCGGCCGTCGTCGGACTTCTCGTTGGCCAGCTTGGCGAAGGCGTCCTCGCTCTTGTCGCTGGCGTCCCAGGCAGCCTGAATCTCGTCCATCTTGGCCTTGGCGGCGGCCCAGGCCTCATCGGTGGGGGCCACCAGCTTATTTCCCTCGCCGGTGGTACTCTCGGCTTGGATCAGGATGTGGCGCACGTCCCGGGTGGGCTCGTCCACCAGGTAGCGGCCATGGAAGGAGATGACGTAATAGCCGCTGTCGGTCTCCACCAGCTGGCAATCGTCCTGGTCCATTGCCAGCAGCTGTCCGCTGTAGGCGCTGCTGATCTTGCCGGTGCCCACGACTTTGGCGTGGTCGGCGGCGGTGGTCAGCTCGTACTTGTCGATCTGGGACTGGAAGGAGGAGCCGCCCTTCACAGCCTCCAGCGCGTCCTCGGCGTCCTTCTTGGCGCCGTCCTTGGCATCCTGCTTGAGCTTGTTCAGCTCCTCGTCGGGCAGCACGTTGCCGTCGGCGTCCTTGTCGTTCACGGTGGGGATGGCGAAGTAGAGGTGGGAGTACTCAATGGTGTCCAGCGCGTCGGCGTTCTCCTCATAATAGGCGTCCAGGTCGGACTGCTGGTAGCTCTCGTAGAGGGCGTTGCCCTTCTCGCTCTTGGCCAGCTGGGCCATAAGGGAGCGGGCAGTCATCTTTTCAAACACTTCGGGGGTCATATAGGGGCCGTAGACCGCCCGGAGGTAGGCGCCGTAGCTGTAGCCGCCGGAAGAGGCCTGGGACTTGAAGGAGGCGATGGTGGCGTCCAGGCTGTCCCGGATCTCATCCTCGGTGTGGCCGTCCTTCACGGCCTGCTCGGCCAGGGCCAGATCACGCTGGGCGGACTTCAGGGCGGTCTCCATGAAATAGTCCCGGTAGGTCTGGTTGTCCTCCTCGCTGAAGAACTGCTCGTCATCGCCCTTGGTGGTGTCAAAGCCCAGGTAAGCGCCCATACTGGCGTAATAATAGCGGGCGTCATAATAGTAGTAGCTCAGCTCCGCCGTGGTGAGCTGCTCATTTCCCAGGGTGAGGGCGGTGGCCCGGGCCTGGAAAAAGCCGGAGTTCCAGATCAGCAGCGCGGCCACCAGCACCGCGACGACACCGCCAATCACGGAATAGATGATGATTTGGCGCTTCTGGGCGGCCTGCTCCTGCTGGAGCTTGGCGGACCGCTCGGAAGGGCCGGTGTTTTGACGCTGCTTTTTCTCTCTGGATGCGCTCATGGTATATCAATCCTCTCAGTATTCGTGTAATGGCGGCAGGCCGGGAAACCCGGCTGCGCAAGGGGTGCGCCCCCAAAAATATGGGAACCCCGCGGAACGCTGCCCATCATTATAGCATGGGGAAACTGACGTTGCAAGGTCAAATTCGTCCCGCAGATGAAAATTCACAAATAAAAAGAGGCGGAAGGGCCGAGGCCCTCCCGCCCGATTGCTTATAGAACCCCCGCCGTGGCCGTGCCGCCCCATTAAAAACCTGCACAAGAATGCAGGTGGGTTGCCTCCGCTTGGTTTTACCGCTCCCAACGTCCAGGATCCTCCAAAGAGGGCCGGGAGGTCTGCGAACCACCGCGCGAGTGGGGCGTCCCGTTTCAGAAATGTGGGTTTTAACAGGGCAGGTCACGTAGTTAGAACCCGGCAGGGGTGTTCTATTTTTCGGTTTTCACCGAAGGGATGCCTCCGGCGGGTTCCTTTCTCTCGCGCGAGAGAAAGGAACCAAAGAGTGCGCATAGGGGCTGCGGCCCCTATGTACCCCAATGGGGAGCCCTATACGAAACGCGGACAGACGCCCTTTCCGGCGCGTGGGGCTTTTGACGCAGATGCCCCCATTTGTGCTGCCGCCGGTGTCTAGGCACTGTAAAACAAAAGGAACCCACGGGCTGCGCCTTAGTAATGCGCCGCCTGTGCGGGGCTGCTTACCCGTCCTCTTCTTCCTCGAACAGCTCCTCCATAAAGTGCTGGTACACCGCGTCCAGCTCCTGCTCGTCGTCGATGTCGGCCAGCAGCTGCTCGCCGTCCTGCTCGATGACCTTCAGCAGGATCAGGCCGAAGTCCTCGTCATCCTCGTCCATGTCGGCCGGGACAAAGGCCATGTACTCCTGGCCGTTATGTTCCAGGGTGCCCAGATGCTCCAGTTCAAATTCATTGCCCTCGTCGTCGGTGACCGACACGAAATCCGGGCCGTACTCTTCGCTCATAGCGGGGCGCCTCCTTCCGGCGGCCTTTCGCCGCCTCCGCCCCTATTGTAATGGCTGGAAGGAAAAAAAGCAAGAGGGAACATGAAATTTCTACGAAAGGCCCGGCCCGTGGGCGGCGAAACCCGTCGTTTTGCCCAGGGTGGACAAATTGCGCCCGGCGTGGTATAATACAGCAACATACGGGGCGCAGCGCCCCGGGAGAGAGGGACCCGCGCCGCTCCCCGCAGGGGCGGCCTGAATACATCGGAGGGATCTCAATATGCCAGACACCAACCATAACCAATCCCCGGAGCGCAGCCAGGCACAGCCGGGCGCCCAGCGCCAGCCGTCCCGCGCCAAGGGCCGCAAGCGCCGCCGGCGCCCCATTTGGCTGACCATTATCATCCGCTTTTTCCAGCTCATCGGCACCCTGCTGCTGGTGGGCATCGTCACCGGCTGCTTTATGGTATGCTTCGCCGCCGTCTATGTGAAAACGGCGGTGATGCCCCGGACCTTCCTGGACCTGTCCGACTACACCATGGACGAGAATTCGGTGATCTACTACCAGGACAAGAACACCGGGGCGCTGGTGGAGCTCCAGACTCTAATCGGCAAGGAAAACGCGGAGTTGATAGAGTATAAGGATATCCCGGAGGACCTCATCAACGCCTTCGTGGCCATTGAGGACAAGCGCTTCTGGAACCACCAGGGGGTGGACTGGCGGCGCACCGCCTCGGGCCTCCTGCGCATGTTCACCGGCGGAAATATCCAGGGCGGCTCCACCATCACCCAGCAGCTCATCAAAAACGTGACCGAGTATGACGACGTGACCGTCACCCGGAAGATCCTGGAGATTTTTACCGCCCTGGAGCTGGAGAACAACTACAGCAAAGAGGACATCCTCACCCTGTATATGAACCAAATTTGGATGGGCAACGGCTGCCGGGGCGTCCAGGCCGCGGCCAAGTACTACTTCGGCAAGAACGTGTGGGAGCTGGACCTGGCCGAGTGCGCCAGCCTGGCGGGCATCACCAACAACCCGTCCCTGTACGCCCCCTATGGTGCGGTGGACGTGGTGCGCTACCAGTGCCAGAATCCGGAGTGCAGGCTCTACTCCCTGACCAGGGACGAGGTATGCGAGTACTGTGGGGCGGAGGATTCCTATGACAGCGGCTCAGTCTGGACCAACCGGGAGTTCAACAAGGCCCGGCAGGAGAACATCCTGAAGGAGATGGCCAAGGAGGACCCGGCCCGCCCCGCGCCCTATATCACGGAGGCGGAGCGGGACGCCGCCATCGCGGAGAAGCTGGCGTTTGGCCGGGACAGGCAGACTGCTTCCGATGATCCGGATGCCGCCCAGGATAACAAACCGTCCACCGTCTACTCCTGGTATGTGGAGCAGGTCATCAACGAGGCGATTGAGAAGCTGAAGGAGACCACAACCCTCAGTGAAGATATGTGCCGCAAGCGGGTGTTCAGCGGCGGCCTGTCCATCGTGTGCGCCTACGACCCGGAGGTGCAGGCGGCGGTGGACACCGTGTTCAACAACCGGGAAAACCTGGATCAGGTGTCGTCCAAGACCGGCCAGCGGCTGATCTCCGCCATTTCGGTGGTGGACAATTCCACCGGCCTGGTGGTGGCCATGGGCAGCACGGAGGAAAAGACGGCCGACCGCGGCTGGAACACCCCGGTGGCCACCAAGCGCCAGCCCGGCTCGTCCATCAAGCCCCTGTCCGTCTACTCCCCGGCCATTGAGATGGGGCTGATCACCCCCGCCACCGTCGTCGACGACAGCCCCCAGGAGCTCAACGGCAAGCCTTGGCCTGTCAACGTCACGCCCACCTATGGGGGGCTGACCACGGTGCTGCACGGCGTCACCCAGTCGCTGAACACGGTGGCGGTGCGGGTGCTGGAGCAGGTCACCCCCCAGGCGTCCTACGATTTCATGGTAAACCGCTACGGCATCACCTCCATGGTGCCCTATTTTGAGAACAGTAACGGCCAGGTGAGCTCGGATATCGACCGCAGCCCCTTGGCCATGGGCGGCCTGACCAAGGGCGTGTCCACCTTTGAGATGGCGGCGGCCTTTGCCACCTTCCCCCGGGGCGGCCAGTTCACCAAGGCCACCACTGTGCTGGAGATCAAGGACGCCGGCGGCAAGGTGGTTGTGGACAACAAGCCCGAGCCCACGTGGCCTATCAAATCCACCACCGCCTATTATATCAACTCCATGCTGTCCAACGCCGTCAGCTCGGGCACCGGCACGGGGGCGCGCATCTCAGGCCAGACCGTGGCGGGCAAGACGGGCACCACCAACGACACCTTCGACTACTGGTTCTGCGGCTACACCTCCTACTACACCGGCGCGGTGTGGACGGGCTACCCTAACAGCGAGGTCATCAACCGCAACTACAAGAACCCGTCGGTGTCCATGTGGCAGAAGGTGATGGAGATCCTCCACGAGGGGAAGGAGAACATGGCCTTCGAGGTGCCGGGTACCCTGAGTTCCTATAACATCTGCAAGGACTGCGGCAAGCTGTCCCTGCCCGAGTGCACTCAGGACGTGCGGGGCAACCGGGTGCAGAGTTTCCGGCTGTTTGCCGAGGACGCGCCCAAGGAGCACTGCCAATGCCATGTGCCGGTGAAGGTGTGCGTGGACAGCCCGGTGAACAACGCCAAGGGGGAGCCCATCGGGCGCTACCATCTGGCCGGGGAGTTCTGCCCGGAGGAGAGCGTTCAGACGGTGTATATGGTGGACTTCCAGCGCGAGCAGGTGGGCTCCACCCATGTGGGGGACTCGGACGCCCTGGTTGGCTGGTACGAGTACCTGGGGGAGGAGGGCAGATACTGCCACGTCCACACCAGCGAGCCTGTCCCCTCGGAGGAGCCCATCCCGTCGGACGACCCCTTTGTGGAGCCCACGGACGATCCCTTTGTGGAACCTACAGACGATCCCTGGGGATGGCTGTTCCCCTCCACGCCCACCCCGGAGGTGACCGACCCGGTGGAGACGCCGCCCTTCTACGACCCCTACCCCACCGAGGAGCCCAGCGGGGAGGTTTGGACCGAGCCGCCCTATATCCCGGTGGAGGGATAAAGCAAAAAACGCCGCCCGGCGCAGCGCGCCGGGCGGCGTTCCGCGTCCGGGGAGGCGGAGAATGGGCCATTGTGCCGAAGAACGGCGGCAGAGGGGGAAAAGGTTTGTTAAAAAAGCTGTGAGGGGGGCAATTGCGATTTGTCCGCATGTGTGGTACAATAGACCGCGAGACAAAGACAGCCCGGGCGCGGGTTCCGGCGCGGCGGACAGGAGGCGGAGAGGGCATGGAAACGGCAAACCCCAAATATTTCATTGTAGAATCCACGGTGCTGCCGGAGATCTATTTGAAGGTGGCCCAGGCAAAGCGGCTGCTGGAGACCGGGGAGGAGCGGACGGTGAACGCCGCCGCCCGGCGCTGCGGGGTGAGCCGGAGCGCGTATTATAAGTACAAGGACGCCATCCGCCCCTTTCAGGATATGGTGCACGGGCGGATCGTCACCATCCAGATCCTCCTGCGCAACCAGCCGGGGGCGCTGTCGTCGGTGCTCAACCTGCTGGCGGACAGGGGCGGGAACGTGCTCACCATCAACCAGGCCATCCCCGGCGGGGGCGCGGCGGCGGTGACGGTGGGGCTGGAGACCAGCGGGCTGTCCGCCGGGCTGGAGGAGCTGCTCTCGGAGCTGGGGGCCAGGCCGGAGGTGATCCGCTGTGAGGTGCCGGCGGGCTGAGCTGCTTTTTGGCGGGTGAAGAAGCGGCCGGGATGGGGCGGAAGCCCGGCGGCGGACGGTGTGCCTGCGGGGACACCTGGCTGGACAAGAATTGTATAAAGGAATGACAAGGCAAATGGTAAATGTGGCGATTTTAGGATTTGGGACCGTGGGCTCCGGCGTGGCGGAGGTGCTCACCGGGCACGAGGACAGCATCGAGCGCAAGGCGGGCGGACTGATCCGGCTGAAGTATATTCTGGATGTGCGGGACTTCCCGGACAGCCCCTTTGCAGACCGCTTTGTGAAGGACTTTTCCGTCATTGAGAACGACCCCGAGGTGGATATCGTGGTGGAGACCATCGGCGGGGCGGCCATCGCCCTGGACTTCACCAGAAGGGCGCTGGAGGCGGGCAAGAGCGTGGTCACCTCAAATAAGGAGCTGGTGGCCACCTGCGGCTATGAGCTCACCCAGCTGGCGGGGGAGAGGGGCGTGTGCTATCTCTTTGAGGCCAGCGTGGGGGGCGGCATCCCCATCATCCGGCCCCTGAGCCAGTGCCTGGCTGCCAATGAGATTTTGGAAATCTACGGCATTCTCAACGGCACTACCAATTATATTCTCACGCGGATGATCCGGGCGGGGCTCACCTTCGGCGCGGCGCTCCGGGAGGCCCAGGAGAAGGGCTACGCCGAACGGGACCCCTCCGCCGACGTGGAGGGCCATGACGCCTGCCGCAAGATCTGCATTCTGGCGGACATTGCCTTTGGGCGGCACATCAGCCCGGAGCAGGTGCCCACCCAGGGGATCACCGGCGTCACCCTGGCGGACGTGGACTACGCGGAGAGCGCGGGCAAGAAAATCAAGCTGCTTGGCCGGGCCATCCGGGGGGAGGACGGCAGGGTATGCGCCTACGTGGCCCCCCATCTGGTGGACCAGTCCGACCCGCTGGCCGGGGTGGAGGACGTGTTCAACGCCATCTCCGTCCGGGGGGACGCCATCGGCGACGTGATGTTCTATGGCCGGGGGGCGGGCAAGCTGCCCACCGCCTCCGCCGTGGTGGCGGACGTGATCGACGTGGCCCGGAATATGGGCCGCCGCCGCGCCCTGTCCTGGGAGCCGGGCGGGGAGGACGCCGCGTGCGGCGTGGGGGCGCTCAAAAGCCGCTGGTATGTCCGGGCCACCGCCGCGGCGGACGAGCTGCGCGCCAGGCTGCCGGGATGTAAGCTGCTGGCCCGGCGGGAGAGCGGCGGAGGCGAATCTGCCTGCCTCACCGAGGGAGAGCTCACCCAGGGACAGCTGGAGGAAAAGCTGGCTGGGCTGGAGGTGTCCGGCATTCTGCGGGTGCTGGATTGACAAGAGCGCGCAGAAGCGGACGGCGGGACAGGATTCCGGGCAGTCCATCCGCAGGCCGCCGGCATAAAATGGATTGCCGGGCCCAAGGCCCGGCAATCCCAGACGGCATGGAAATTCCATGAGAGGATGAAGAACTTATGGCATTGATCGTACAAAAATTCGGTGGGTCGTCGGTGGCGGATGGGGAGAAAATCCGCAACGTGGCCCGCATCATAACCGATACTTATCAAAAAGGGAACCGGGTGGTGGCGGTGCTGTCCGCCCAGGGGGACACCACGGACGACCTCATTGAAAAGGCCGCCGAGATTAACCCCGCCGCCTCTAAGCGGGAGCTGGATATGCTGCTGTCCACCGGCGAGCAGATTTCCTGCGCGCTGTGCGCCATGGCCATCGAGGGCATGGGCTTCCCGGTGGTGTCGCTCACCGGCTGGCAGGCGGGCTTCCGCACCAACTCCGGCTACGGAAACGCCCGCATCAAGCGGGTGCAGGGGGAGCGCATCCGGGCGGAGCTGGACAAGCGGCGCATCGTCATCGTCACCGGCTTCCAGGGGCTGAACAAGTACGACGATATCACCACCCTGGGCCGGGGGGGGTCGGACACGTCGGCGGTGGCCATCGCAGCGGCGCTCAACGCCGATCTGTGCCAGATTTACACCGACGTGGACGGCGTGTACACGGCTGACCCCCGCATGGTGCCCTCCGCCCACAAGCTGGACGAGATCACCTATGACGAGATGCTGGAGCTGGCCACGCTGGGGGCCCAGGTGCTCCATAACCGCTCGGTGGAGATGGCCAAGCGGTACGGCGTGAAGCTGGAGGTCCTCTCCAGCTTCTCCGGGAAGCCGGGTACAAAAGTGAAGGAGGTTGTCAAGACCATGGAAAAATCCCACATCAGCGGCGTCGCCAAGGACAAAAACGTGGCCCGCCTGGCCCTGGTGGGCCTGGAGGACACCCCGGGCATCGCCTTTAAAATCTTCTCCCTGCTGGCCAAGAACAACGTGAACGTGGATATCATCCTACAGTCCATCGGCCGCAGCGATACCAAGGATATCAGCTTTACCGTGGCCAAGGGGGATATGGAGCTGGCCCGCAGGCTGCTGGAGGAAAACCGGGACAGCGTCCGCTTCGACCACATCGACGTTTCGGACAACATCGCCAAGGTGTCCATCGTGGGCGCGGGGATGATCAATAACCCCGGCGTGGCCGCCGCCATGTTCGAGGCGCTGTTCAACGCGGGCATCAACATCAACATGATCTCCACCAGTGAGATCAAGGTGTCGGTGCTGGTGCACATCAGCGATGCAGACCGGGCGGTGCAGGTCATACACGACCGGTTCTACGACGAATTCAACGGCGCGCAGTAAGCGCCGCAGCAGACCGGGCCCTGGGGCCCGGTCTGTCTTTTTGACCAATTTGCGCCCTTGGAACAGGGGAAAAACAGGGACGGGGACGGCGGGAAAACTGTTGCAATGCCGGGCGCATGATGATAAAATAAACTATCTATGGGTTTATGTGGATTAAGAACCTGTATTCACAACCTCAATTCACCGTCTGGCCGGGTCTTTTCCCGGCATGTGGCGTTAAATTTTCTTGGAATAAACCCAATTATTCCTGCGAAAATTTTCCTTGCCTGCCGGAAAAATCCCTCGCCTTCCGGCGGTTTCGGCTGTGAATGCAGGTTCTAACAGGAAGATCCTGGCCCCGCCCCGGGCGTGCCGGAGGGGGTGCGGAATAATGAGGTGCGTGCATTGTATTTAAAAGCGCTGGAAATTCAAGGCTTCAAGTCCTTCCCGGACAAGACCGTGCTGATGTTCGGCTCGGATATCACGGCGGTGGTGGGGCCCAACGGCTCGGGCAAGTCCAACATCTCCGACGCCATCCGCTGGGTGATGGGGGAGCAGTCCACCCGCACCCTGCGGGGGAGCAAGATGGAGGACGTGATCTTCAACGGCACGGAAAAGCGCAAGGGCCTGGGCTTTGCCGAGGTCACCCTGGTGCTGGACAACACCGAGCATATTTTCCAGATGGAGGAGACGGAGGTGGCGGTGACCCGCCGCTACTACCGCTCCGGGGAGAGCGAATACTACATCAACCGCCGGGCCTGCCGGCTGAAGGACATCAACGAGATGTTCATGGACACCGGCCTTGGCCGGGAGGGCTACTCCATCATCGGCCAGGGGCGCATCGACGAGATCCTGTCCGTCAAGAGCGCCGACCGCCGGGAGGTCTTTGAGGAGGCGGCGGGCATCTCCCGCTTCCGCCACCGCAAGGAGGAGGCGGAGCGCAAGCTGGAGCGCACCGAGGAGAACCTGGTGCGCATCAACGACAAGATCGGCGAGCTGGAGCTCCAGGTGGAGCCGCTGCGGGCCCAGGCGGAAAAGACAAAGAAATACAATGTCCTCCGGGACGAGCTGAAGGGCCTGGAAATCTCCGTGTGGCTGGACCAGCTGGAGCGGCTGCGGGCCGCCGGGGTGAAGCTGAAGGCGGATCTGGAGGGGGCCGTCCGCCAGCGGGACGAGGCCCGGGAGGCGGTGGAGCGGCTGTACGCCGAGAGCGGGGCGCTGGCCGAGCAGATGCGGGACAAGGATATCGAGGCCGAGGAGCTGCGGGGAAGGCAGTCCGGCCTGGACGAGCAGGTTCACTCCTGCGAGAACAGCATCGCCCTGCTGAAGAACGACGTGAAAAACAACAGCGAAAACGCCCAGCGCATCCGCCAGGAGCTGGAGCAGCAGGAGGGGCGGGCGGGCTCCATCGCCGCCCAGATCGAGGAGCGCCGGGGCCGCCTGGAGCAGATCGGGCGGGACATGGCCGCCTGCCAGGAGCGCATCGACGCCCTGGCGGACAGCGTGCGGGAGGTGCTGGGCTCGGCGGGCACGCTGAATGAGGAGTTGGAGCGCCTCCAGGAGCGGGAGCGGCTGGAGACCGCCTCCGCCGGGGAGGCCAAGGAGCTGCTGTCCGCCCTGGCCGCCGCCGCCCAGGAGCTGTATGACCGGGAGGAGAAGCTGGGCCAGGAGCTCCAGGAGCAGGAGGACAGGGCCGCCCAGGCGCGGGAGGCGCTGGCCTCCACCCAAAAGGAACTGGACAAGGTAACCGAGGACAGGGACGCGGCCAAAAACGTCATCAGCGGCTACCAGATGCGCCTCCAGGCCCGCCAGCGCAGGCTGGACCAGGCCCAGGAGCGGCACCGCCGCCTGCAAATGGACGAGAACAATTTAAATTCCCGCATCAAAATGCTCGCCGAGATGGAAAAGCTGTACGAGGGCTATTCCAAGGCCGTCAAGCTGGTGATGGGGGAGGCCGAGCGGGGGGGGCTGCGGGGCGTCCGGGGCCCGGTGGCGGGGCTGCTCCACGTCCCCGACCAGTACGCCGTGGCCATTGAGATCGCCCTGGGCGGCGCCATGCAGAACCTAGTGGTGGAGCGGGACGAGGACGGAAAAAACGCCATCGGCTACCTCAAGCGCCGGGACGGGGGCCGGGCCACCTTCCTGCCCATGAACACCATCCGCCCCGCCGACTTCCGGGACAGGGCGGTGGAGCGGGAGGACGGCTTTGTGGGCATGGGGGATGGGCTGATCTCCTTCGCGCCGGAGTATGCGGGCATCTTTTCCAACCTGTTGGGCCGGGTGGTGATTGCCCAGAATATGGACAAGGCCATGGCCATGGCCCGGAAGTTCGGCCACCGCTTCCGCATCGTCACCCTGGACGGGCAGGTGCTCAACGCAGGCGGCTCCATGACGGGCGGCTCGGTGTCCCGCTCGGCGGGCATTTTGAGCCGCGCCAACGAGCTGGAGCGGTTAAATACGCAGAAGGACGGCCTTGCCGCCGATTTGAACGCCGCCGCCGGCGAGCTGGCCCGCGCCCAGCGGGAGCTCACCGCCGCCCAGTATGAGCTGGACGCCGCCTCCGCCCAGCTTCGTGAGGCGGAGGACGCGGTGCTGAAATACTCCGAGCGGGCGGACAGCGCCCAGATCCAGATGGCGGACATTGAGCTGCGCCGCCAGGCCCTGGCGGGGGAGCGCGCCCAGGTCCGCCGCCGCATGGAGGAGAACACGGACAACACATGCCAGGCCAAGTCCCGCATTGAGCGGCTGGAGGGCTCCGCCGCCGCGCTGCGGGCGGAGGGGGAGGCCAAGGCCCAGGGCCGCACCGCCCTCCAGGATAAGGTGTCGCAGCTCAACGGGCAGTCCGCCGGTTACAGCGCCAAGCTGGCCGGGCTGGAGGGCGAGCAGTCCGCCCTGCGCCAGTCCATCGGCGAGCTGGAGCGGCTGCGGGACGATCTGTCCGGCGACACCGCCAGCCGCACCGCCATGATCGGCCAGTTTGAGCAGCAAAACGACTATCTCGCCCGGCGCATCCGGGAGGAGGAGGAGCGCCTCCAGGGGCTGCGCGCCGCCAGCCTGGAGGGGACGGGCGCCATCCGGCGGCTGAACGAGGAGAAGCTGGAGCTGGAGGGGAAGCGCAACCAGGCGGACCGGCAGGCCCGGGACAAGAACAACGAGCTGAACACCATGGAGCGTGAGGTGGCCTTCCTGGAGCAGAAGGCCGCCGCCTCGGCCATAGAGGAGAGCCAGATTCTGGACAAGCTGTGGGAGGGCTACCAGCTGTCCCACGAGGCGGCCCGCGCCCAGCGGGTGGAGCTGGAGTCGGCGGCCAAGGCCCAGCGGCGCATCGGCGAGCTGAAAAAATCCATCTCGGCCCTGGGCAGCATCAATCCCGACGCGGTGGAGGAGTTTGCCCGGGTCAATGAGCGCTACACCTACTTTACCGGCCAGCGGGACGACGTGGCCAAGGCCAAAAGGGAGCTTCAGGAGATTATCTCCCAGATCACCGGGGAGATGACGGAGATATTCAAGGAGCAGTTCGCCCTCATCGACCAGGAGTTCCGAAAGGCGTTTGCGGAGCTGTTTGGCGGCGGCAAGGCGGAGCTTATCCTGGACGACCCGGAGGATGTGCTGGGCTGCGGCATTGAGATCAAGGCCCAGCCGCCGGGCAAGACCATCCAGCACATGAGCTCCCTGTCCGGCGGGGAGCGGGCGCTCATCGCCATCGCGCTGTACTTCGCCATCCTGAAGGTGCGCCCCACCCCCTTCTGCGTCATGGACGAGATCGAGGCGGCGCTGGACGAGTCCAACGTGGTGCGCTACGCCCGGTATATGCGCCGGATGAGCAGCAAGACCCAGTTCATCGTCATCACCCACCGCCGGGGCACCATGGAGGAGGCGGACGTGCTCTACGGCGTCACCATGCAGGAAAAGGGCGTGTCCCGGATGCTGACCATCAACCTCAACGATGTGGAGAAGGAATTGAACATCAAGTGAAGGGGAATCTGAGATGAGAAAGGACATTCCCAAGCGCTGCGGCAACTGCGGCCATGCTATGGAGTTTGTCAAAGCCGAGCAGGTGCAGCTGGGAAAGACCAGCTTCCTGTTCGGCGATTGGCCCAACCTGCTGGCCGGGGCGCTGAACGTGGTGATATGGAGCTGCCCCGAGTGCGGCAAGCTGGATTTTTACTGGAGCGGCCCGTCTGAGGAGGATGGGGAGGACTGGGAGGGCGGGGACCGCATGGCCCAAACCACCTGCCCCGCCTGCGGGATGGTCCATGAGCTGGACGACCCCAAGTGCCCCTGCTGCGGGGCCAAAAATCCAAATATTTAACAATTAGTGAGGAGACATTCATGGGCTTTTTTGATAAGATCAAAAAGATCGGCATTTTCAACGGCTTTTCCGAGCTCACCGAGGACTTTTATGAGGAGCTGGAGGAATCCCTGGTGATGGCCGACCTGGGCGCGGAGACCACTATGGAGGCGGTGGACGAGCTGCGGGCGCGCTGCAAGGACCAGGGGATCAAGGACACCGAGGGCGCCAGGCAGTGTATGCGGGAGATCCTGGCGGAGTACCTGGACCTGGGGGGCGCCTACGTGGACATGAGCCGCAAGCCCGCGGTGATTTTGTTCATCGGCGTCAACGGGGTGGGAAAGACCACCTCCATCGGCAAGCTGGCCGCCCACTGGAAGGGGGTGGGCCGCCGTGTGGTGCTGTGCGCGGGGGACACCTTCCGGGCCGCCGCCGCCGAGCAGCTCACCATCTGGGCCGAGCGGGCGGGGGTGGACATTGTAAAGCAGCACGAGGGGGCGGACCCCGCCGCCGTGGTATACGACGCGCTGACCGCCGCCAAGGCCCGCCACGCGGACGTGGTGCTGGTGGACACCGCCGGACGGCTGCAAAACAAGGCAAACCTGATGAACGAGCTGAATAAAATCTCCCGGGTGATCGACCGGGAGTGCCCCGACTCCAGCCGGGAGACCCTGCTGGTGCTGGACGCCACCACCGGGCAGAACGGCCTGATCCAGGCCAAGGAGTTCTCTAAGACGGCGGGCGTGTCGGGCATCGTGCTCACCAAGCTGGACGGTACCGCCAAGGGCGGCATCGTCATCGCCATCGCCAAGGAGCTGGGGGTGCCTGTGAAATTCGCCGGCGTGGGGGAGGGCGTGGACGACCTCCAGCCCTTCGACGCCCACGAGTTCACCCAGGCGCTGCTGTGACCGGGGGAGAGGACGGCATGGACTGTCCGTTCTGCGAGGAAAAAGAAAAATTTGAGGGGAAAAGACCCGTGGGAGTGGTGAAAAAATGAAGCTGGTGCTGGCGAGCAAAAACGAGAAAAAGCTGAGAGAGATGAATGATATCTTGTCCGGCATGGGGGTGGAGGTGTGCCTCCAGGCGGATGTGGGCATTGATATCGACGTGGAGGAGACGGGGACCACCTTTGAGGAGAATTCCCTGCTCAAAGCAAAGGCGGTGATGGAGGCGTCCGGCCTGCCCGCCATTGCCGACGACTCGGGGCTGTGCGTGGACGCGCTGAACGGTGCGCCGGGGGTGTACTCCGCCCGGTACGGCGGGGAGGGGCTGGACGACGTGGGGCGCTACCGCCTGCTGCTGGCCAACATGCCCAAGGGGGCGGCCAGAACGGCGAAATTCGTGTCCGTCATCACCTGCTGCTTCCCCGGCGGGGATGTGCTCACTGCCCGGGGGGAGTGCCCCGGCACCATTGCCTTCGCCCCCATGGGGGAGGGCGGCTTCGGCTACGACCCGGTGTTTTTCCTGCCCAAGCTGAAAAAGACCTTTGCCCAGCTCACGGCGGAGGAGAAAAACGCCATCTCCCACCGGGGGCTGGCGCTGGAGGCGTTCCAGGCAAAGCTGGAGGGATATTTGAAGAAGTAAACCCTGATTATGGAGCGGACGCCCGCCGTGCGGCGGGGCCGCGGAATGGAGTTTTGAGAACGATATGGCAGATTTGACAAGCAAGCAGCGCGCCCAGCTGAGAGGGCTGGCAAACGACCTGGACGCCATCGTCCACATCGGCAAGGACGGCATCGGCCCCAACCTCGTCAAGCAGGGGGACGACGCCCTGGAGGCCCGGGAGCTGATCAAGGGCAGGGTGCTGGAGAACAGCCCCCTCTCCCCCCGGGAGGGGGCGGAGGAGCTGGCCCGCGCCACCCGGAGCCAGGTGGTTCAGGTCATTGGAACCAAATTTGTGCTGTACCGGGAGACCCACAGCAAGCCCCGCGACAAGAGAATCAAGCTGGTAAAATAGGCACATCCCAAAACTTTTTGAAGAGGGTGGTCCCATTGAAAATCGGCATTTACGGCGGCAGCTTCAACCCTCCCCATCTGGGGCATCTGGCGGCGGCCGGGGCGGCGGTGGCGGCCCTAGGGCTGGACAGGCTGGTGTTCATCCCGGCGGGGGTCCCACCCCATAAGGAGCTGGCGCCCGGCACCCCCGGCCGGGAGCAGCGGCTGGAGATGACCCGCATTGCCGCCGACCAGCTGCTCATGCCCGCCTCCACCCTGGTGTGGGACACCGAGCTGTACCGGGAGGGGAAGAGCTACACCGCCGACACCCTGGAGGAGGCCGCGGCGCGCTGGCCGGGGGATGAGCTGTGGCTGCTGATGGGGACGGATATGTTTCTCACCCTCCACCACTGGCGGGAGCCGGAAAAGCTGCTGGCGCTGGCGGGGGTGTGCGCCTTCGGGCGCACCGAGAGGGACGGCGAGGCGGTGTTTGCCCCCCAGCGGGAGTTTCTGCGCAAGGCATACCCCGGGGCCAGGCTTGCCACCATCACCGTCCCGGGGCTTGTGGATATCTCGTCCACCCGCCTGCGGGAGCTGCTGGTCAGGGGAGAGGGCCGGGAATTTTTGCCGGAGGCGGTGTATGGTTACATTTTACGGGAAAAACTATATGGGACCCGCGCCGACCTCAAGAGCCTGAGCCTGGACGAGCTGCGGTGCGTGTCCTATTCCATGGTGTACGCCAAGCGGCTGGCCCATATCCGGGGGTGCGAGGAGGAGGCCGCCCGGCTGGCCCGGCGCTGGGGGGCGGACGAGGGGAGGATGCGACGGGCGGCCATCCTCCACGACTGCACCAAGTACCTCACCGTCCGGGAGCACCTGGAAATCTGCGAGAGGTACGGCGTGGAGCTGTGCCCGCTGGAGCGCTCCACCGACAAGCTGCTCCACGCCAAGAGCGGCGCGGCGCTGGCCAAGTACGTCTTCGGACTTGACGGCATTTATGACGCCATCCTCTACCACACCACCGCCCGGGCGGGGATGAGCCTGGAGGAGAAGATCTTGTACATCGCCGACTACATGGAGCCCAACCGGGCGTTCCCCGAGGTGGGGGAGCTGCGGCGGCTGGCCTATACCGACCTGGACGCGGCGGTGGGCATGGGGGCGTCCCTGGCCGTGCAGGAGATGACGCTGCGGGACAAGGAGCTGCACCATGACACCAGGGACGCGTTTGAATACTATGGGAAGGGAACCTGAGCATGAGCGACCAGTCCAGAAATAGAAATGAAGAGAATCACGGACAGGGGGGTGCGGGGAAGCGGTTGGAGAAGAAGGCCAGCCAGTCCCTGAGCCCCCAGGAGGCCAGGAAGCAGAAAGAGCGGCTGATTATGATCGCCATGCTGGTGCTGGCGGCGGTGATGTCGGTGGCTGCGGCGGTGGTGGTGCTGTACAGCCGCTGGGTGAAGAAGCCGGTGCTGCCTCCCGGGCCGGTCCAGTCCGGGGCGCCGGTGGAGTCCGGCCAGCCGGCGGATCCCAGCGCGGAGCCTACATTGGGCTTTGACGCGGTGGAGCCCAAGGTGGGCGGGGAGCGCAAGAGCGAGGATATCTTCACCATCCTCATCTTCGGCTCGGACGTGGCCTCCGGGCTCACCGACACCATGATGGTGGCCACCTACGACGTGACCAACCAGAAGGCCACCGTCATGTCCCTGCCCCGGGATACCCTTATCAACTCCAGCGCCCGGCCCGGCATCGACGCCAAAAAGCTCAACGCCGTGTACAATGTCTACGGCCAGGGGGAGCGGGGCGTGGAGGCGCTGAAAGCCGAGGTGTCCGAGCTGGTGGGCTTCACCCCCGACTTCTACGTGCGCATCGACTGGGAGCTGGTGGGCGAGATGGTGGACGCCATCGGCGGGGTGTGGTTCGACAACCCATACCACATGGAGTACTACGATCCCACCCAGGACCTGAACATCTACCAGCCCCAGGGCTACCGCAAGCTGAGCGGGGCAGACGCCATGCAGGTGGTGCGCTGGCGGAAGAACAACCCCGGCGTACCCACCGGCGGAAACAGCAGCGGAAGCGACATCGACCGGCTGCGGGTGCAGCACCAGTTCCTGAAGGCGGTGCTGGAGCAGACCCTTCAGATCCAGAACCTGTTCCGCGTCGGCCAGCTCATCGACCTGTTTAACAGCCGGGTGGAGAGCGATTTGGACGTGGAGGGGATGCTGTGGTTTGCCCAGTCGGCGGTGTTCGGCGGGCTGAAGGTGGACGACGTGGAGTTCTGCACCATGCCCAACGCCATAGGCAGCTACGGCATAGGCAAACACAGCCGCAGCTTCGTCTACCCCCTCCAGAGCGAGCTGCTCACCCTCATCAACGAGAAGCTCAACCCCTTTGTGGAGCAGGTGACCATCCGCCAGCTGGACCTGATGAGCCCCGTGGGCGACGGCTCCCTGCGCTCGTCCACCGGGCGGCTGGCCGAGCCCTCCCTGGGTTTCCCGCCGGTGGAGGAGACCGAGGAGCCGGAGGAGAGCGACCCCCTGGAGAGCGATGCGTTGGAGAGCGGCCAGCCCGTTGAAAGCGACGCGCTGGAGAGCGGCCGGCCGGAGGGGGGCGAGCCGCTGGAGAGCGATCCCCTGGAGAGCGGCCAGCCCGCGGGGAGTGAGCCTGTGGAGAGCGGCGCTGTGCCGGCGCAGCCGGACCAGACTGACCCCGAGCCCAGCGGACAGCCCGCCCAGGACAGCCTGCCCCCGGAGGGCGGCGGATCTGGGGCGGACGGCGCTGTGGACGGGACCTGAACGATAAAAGGAGAGAATGATATGCTGAGCGAAAAGGAAATGACCGCCATTGCCGTCAAGGCGCTGGACGCCAAGCAGGGCAGGGATATCAAGGTGCTGCACACCGCCGGCCAGACCACCTTGGCCGACTACTTTATCATCTGTAACGGTTTGTCAAACACCCAGGTGCGGGCGCTGGCCGACGCGGTGGAGGAGGCCATGTCCAAGGCCGGGGAGGAGCCCCACCACATCGAGGGCCACCGGGGCGGCCAGTGGACGCTGATGGACTACTCCAGCGTAGTGGTGCACATTTTCACCGAGGAGGGGCGGGAGTTCTACGGCCTGGAGCGGCTGTGGTCGGACGCCCAGTTGGTGGATATGTCCGAATATCTGGCGGCGGACGCCGAGTAAGGTTGTGATTTAACATGGAAAACGGCAAAAAAGTGATGCTCTCCGGCATCCAGCCCAGCGGGGAGCTCCATTTGGGCAACTACCTGGGTCCCCTGCGCCACTGGCCGGAGATGATCGACGAGTTCGACTGCTATTTCTTCCTGGCGGATCTGCACACCATCACCGTTCGCCAGGACCCCGCCGAGCTGAGAAAGCGCACCCTGACCCTCATCGCCCAGTACATCGCCTGCGGTCTGGACCCGGAAAAGTGCGTGCTGTTCATCCAGTCCCACGTCCCCGCCCACAGCCAGCTGGGCTGGGTGCTGGACTGCTACACCATGTTCGGCGAGCTGTCCCGGATGACCCAGTTCAAGGACAAGTCCGCCCGGAACGCCGACAACATCAACGCGGGGCTGTTCACCTACCCGGTGCTGATGGCGGCGGACATCCTGCTCTACCAGCCCGACTTCGTCCCCGTGGGGGAGGACCAGAAACAGCACGTGGAGATCTGCCGGGACATCGCGGGCCGCTTCAACGGCATATACGGCGACGTGCTCAAGGTGCCTGAGCCCTATATCGCCAAGGTGGGGGCCCGGATTATGAGCCTGTCCACCCCGGACAGCAAGATGAGCAAATCCCAGCCCGAGGGCTGCGTGTTCCTGATGGAGAAGCCGGAGGACATCGCCCGAAAGTTCAAGCGGGCGGTCACCGACAGCGACACCGAGCACTGCGTGCGCTATGACCCGGCGGCTAAGCCCGGCGTGTCCAACCTGATGCAGATCTACGCCTCCGCCACCGGCAGGAGCTACGAGGAGATTGAGCGGGAGTTCGACGGCAAGGGCTACGGCGCGTTCAAGCCCGCCGTGGGCGAGGCTGTGGTGGAGGTCCTGCGCCCCATCCGGGAGGAGACCGGGCGGCTGCTGGCCGACAAGGCGTATTTGGAGGGGGTTTACCGGGCCGGGGCGGAGAAGGCGGAGTATATCGCCGGCAAGACCCTGCGCAAGGTGTATAAGAAGGTGGGCTTTCTTTCACGGTGAGAGATTAAACGAATGTTTCACGTGAAACACTCCGGGCGTATCAGACAGAGAGAGGGGCGGCTGGCTGGGCCGGGCCGCCCCAAAAAGGAGCGAAATGCCGTTGAACAATCTGAGTAAAATCCTGACGGACCAGGATGTCTGGACCGTGCTGCTGGCGCTGGGGCTGGCGGCGGGGGTGTCCTTTGCCTCCACGCCGCTGGTGAAGGCGCTGTCGGTAAAGGTGGGAGCGGTGGACGTGCCCAAGGACGAGCGCCGGATGCACCACCACCCCATCCCCCGGATGG
Organism: uncultured Oscillospiraceae bacterium; assembly: GCA_948670295.1. GTDB lineage: Bacteria > Bacillota > Clostridia > Oscillospirales > Oscillospiraceae > Enterenecus. The sequence continues at coordinate 43,828 of CAPOAR010000010.1, forward strand.
GGGGGCTGGCCATCTTCTTCGGCTTTGTGGCAGCCATGCTGCTGATGGTCCCGCTGGATACGGAGAGGAAGGGGATGCTGCTGGGCGCGGTGATCATCGTGGTGCTGGGCATCTTCGACGATATCTACGCCCTGCCCGCCAAGCCCAAGTTTTTGGTGCAGATTGCCGCCGCCCTCATCGCTGTGCTGGCGGGGAACCGCATCGAGGTGCTGTCCAATCCCAACATCTTCAGCCCCAACCCCTACTGGGAGCTGGGGGTGCTGTCCATCCCGGTCACGGTGATCTGGATTCTTGCCATCACCAACTCCGTCAATTTTATCGACGGGCTGGACGGGCTGGCCTGCGGCGTGTCCACCATCAGCGCGGCCACCATGCTGGTCATCGCCCTGCTGGTGAGCGAGCGGGACGTGGCGTTGATGATGGCGGCGCTGGTGGGGGCGTGCATGGGCTTTTTGCCCTATAACTTCAACCCGGCCAAAATCTTCATGGGGGACACGGGCTCCACCTTTTTGGGCTTTATCATGGCCACCATGTCGGTGGAGGGGATGTTCAAGCAGTACACCATCATCTCCTTTGTGGTGCCCTTCCTGATGCTGGGGCTGCCCATTTTCGACGTGTGCTTCGCCGTGGTGCGCCGGGTATCCCACGGGCAGAGCCCCATGAAGCCCGACCGGGGGCATGTCCACCACCGGCTCATCGACATGGGCTTCTCCCAGAAGCAGGCGGTGGGGGTGCTGTACGTCATCTCCGCCATTCTGGGGCTGTCCGCGGTGGTGCTCACCGCCGGCGGCGCGGAGCGCGCCATGATCTTTTTACTGGCTATGGCCGCGGCGGCGCTGATCGCCTGGCGGGTATTCCTGCCGGGACCCGGCCACGACAAGCCGCCGGAGCCCCCCGCACAGGAGGAGAAGGGAGAGGATGGGCATGGATAAGCTGAAGGTGATGACCATATTCGGCACCCGGCCGGAGGCCATCAAAATGGCCCCCCTGGTGAAGGAGCTGGAGCGCCGGGAGGGGATTGAAAGCCTTTGCTGCGTCACCGCCCAGCACCGGCAGATGCTGGACTCGGTGCTGGACATATTCGGCATTGTCCCCCAGTTCGACCTGGATATCATGGAGACCAGCCAAACCCTGTCCACCATCACTTCCAAGTGCCTGCTGGGGCTGGAAAAGGTGTTTCAGGAGGTGCGGCCTGACCTGGTGCTGGTCCATGGGGACACCTCCACCACCTTTGCCGGGGCGCTGGCGGCGTTTTACCAGCAAATCGCCGTGGGCCACGTGGAGGCGGGGCTGCGCACCTGGGACCGCTACTCCCCCTTCCCGGAGGAGATGAACCGCTCCATGGTGGGGCGGCTGGCCCAGCTGCACTTCTGCCCCACCCAGGCCAACCGCCGCAATCTGGAGGCGGAGGGCGTCCGGGACGGGTTGTTTGTCACCGGCAACACGGTGATCGACGCCCTGAAGACCACGGTGACGGAGGGCTTTACCTTTGCTGAGGATGGGCTGAACACCCTGGATTACACCGGGAAAAAGGTGATTCTGGTCACCTGCCACCGCCGGGAGAACTATGGACAGCCCATGGAGGATATCATGTCCGCCCTGGCCCATATCGCCAAAACCCACCCTGAGACGGAGCTGGTCTACCCGGTGCATCTCAGCCCGGCGGTGCAGGAGTGTGCCCACCGGCGCCTGGACGGGATCGAAAACGTCCAGCTCATCGCGCCGCTGGACGTGGAGGAGATGCACAACCTGATGGCCCGCAGCTATCTGGTGATGACCGATTCCGGCGGGCTTCAGGAGGAGGCCCCCGCCCTGGGCAAGCCGGTGCTTGTCCTGCGCCGTGAGACCGAGCGGCCCGAGGCCGTCCAGGCCGGGACGGTGAAGCTGGCGGGGGTGGACTATGACGCCATCGTGTCCATGGCGGACAAGCTGCTGGACGACCCGGCCGCTTACGCCCAAATGGCCCATGCTGTCAACCCCTACGGGGACGGCAGGGCCTGCCGCCGCATCGCGGACGCTGTTTTGTATCATTTCGGCCGGTCGGACCGGCCGCCAGAGGCATTTCAGGGCTGAGGGCTTTGCCCGGAAGGGGGGATGAGCGGTGGGGGAAAAAAAGCGGATCGTGCTGGCGGCGGGGATTATCGCGGTGGTGCTGGCCGCCGTGCTGTACAGCTTTTTCCTCAACTTGTTTGCCCCCACGCCGGAGCTGGTGCTGGCCGACCCGGACGCCGCCCAGAGCGAGAGCCCCGGCGGCGAGCAGCCCGACCAGGCGGGAGGGGTGCCGGTGGAGGTCACGCCCCAGACGGTGCAGGCCCTGGTGGCCTACCTGAAGCGGTATGAGAGCTACCGCCGGACGGTGACGGCGGAGTATTTCTACCACGGCCAGCCGGCGGGGACGGTGACCGGCCAGGTGTGGGCGGACAGCGGCTGGCTGCGCACCTCCATCACCCTGAGCTCCGGGGGGGTGGAGCACGCCATCGTGGGGAATGGGACGCTCTGGCTGTGGCAGGAACAGGGGCAGGCGGTGTATTCCGGCCCGGCAGGGGAGCGCTCCGCCGACCTGAGCCAGCGCCTGCCCACCTATGAGGATGTGCTGCTGCTGAAGCCGGAGGACATCACCGCCGCCGGTTATGAGGAGCGGGAGGACCAGCCCTGCGTATACGTGGAGGCCGGGACGGAGCTGGGGTACACCGAGCGCTACTGGATCTCGGTGGACAGCGGTTTGCTGGTGGCGGCGGAGACGGAGAAGGACGGCGAGGTGGTGTACGCCGTGACCGCCCGGGATGTGGTGAGCCCGCTGGACGAGACACAGGGGATTTTTGTGCTGCCCGACGGTACGGTGCTGCACTGAAGGGGATGAAACAGCGGTCATGCTGGGGTTGGGCGCATGGCCGGCTTGCACTCCCCCCAGGTCGGGTAAAATCCGATCCGGCTGGTTCGGGTCCAAGCCCGCCTGTGTGCCTATTCTTGCGCTTTCTCGTCTTCCAGCCCTAAAAGCAGCAGCAGGCCCAGGGTGATGACCAGCTCCAGATTATCCCCGTCCTCCAGGTAGAGGAACAGGATAATGAGCACAAGCAGGATATCCCCGGTGTCGAAATGCTCCAGGGAGAAGTGCTTTTTCACCCCGTCCAGCAGCTGGCCCAGCCCGCCGGTCACCTCCTTCAGCAGGTCGTTCTTGGAGCGGAACGGTTCGGGAGGACGGCTCCGGCCGCCGGAAGCGGGATGGCCGGCGTGGGGTTGGGCCGGGCCGGGACGCTGGGGCGGGCGGGGCTGGCCGGACGCGCCCTGGCGGGGCTCCGGGTCCAGCTGGACAAAGCTGCCGCCGCCAAAATCGTCTAAGTAGCGGTTATACATGGCCGTCCTCCTTACGGGCGCGGAACAGCTCCAGGCCCGAGCGGATCAGTCGGGACAGCTTGGCGATCTGGATTGCCTTGTCCAGCTTGGCGTACCGCTCCTCCCGCACATAGGGGCGCAGGGCGGCCAGCAGGGCGGTGCGCCTGTCGTCGCCGCTGTCGGTGAACTGCCCGATGAGGCCCGCAGCGGCGCTCAGCGTGCCGCTGTCCAGCCCCCCCAGCGCGCCCAGCAGACCCCCGAGTCCCGCGCCTCCCCCGCCGGGAGAGGCCGCCGGAGGAGCGGGGGACGGGGCGGGAGGCGCTTCGCCTTCCCCGTCCTGTGCGTCCTGGGGCTGGCCTGGGCCCTGCTCCTGGGGCGGCTGCCCCGATCCGCCCAGGTTCAGCGATTGGGCCAGGGACATGATCTGGGCCATGGCCTGGGGATTGCCCAGAATGTTTTCCAGCTTTTCCTCCAGCTCTCCCACGGCGTTTCCCTCCCCCCGGCGTCCTTGGCGCGGTTATTTCAGGTTTTCCTTCATTTTCTGGATGAGCTTTGCCCCCTCCGGGTCGCTCATCAGCTGGCGGATAGCCCCGGCCAGCTGGGCGGTGTCCCCCTTGGCGGCCCGCTGCGCGGCGCCCTCCAGGTCCCCGGTGCTCTGGCTGAGCAGGCTGAAAATCCGCTGGGTCTCCGGCGCGTCCCGGAGCTTTTCCAGTTTGGCCGGGTCCTTCATGAGGCCAGCGGCCTCCTTTCCTTTGAGAAGCTCGTCAAAATTCGGCATAGGTGATCCCTCCGTTCATGTTCAGTATATGTGAGTTGGGAGAAATGGTGACCAATATGAAGATTTTAGTGTTTTCAGATTCCCATGGCCAGTTGGGCCACATGATGGACGCCATGGAGCGGGAGCGGCCCAGGCGGGTATTTTTCCTGGGGGATTGCTACCGGGATGGGGAGGCCCTGCGGAACGCCTATCCCGACGTGCTCATGGAGCTGGTGCGGGGCAACTGCGACTGGGACCAGGCCCCGGACGAGCTGCTGGTGGAGGCGGGGGGCGTGCGGTTCCTGCTCACCCACGGCCACCGCTATTATGTGAAGAGCGGGCCGGACCACCTGGCCCGGTCCGCCAGGGCCAAGGGGGCGGGCGTGGTGTGCTTCGGCCACACCCACGATGCGCTGAACATGCCGAACTGCGGGGTTTGGATGCTCAATCCGGGCACGGTGGGGGGAATCCACGCCCGGGCGGGCTATGGGGTCATCGAGGTGGAGAACGGAAAATTCCGCACTGAGCTGAGATAAAAAATTCCCGGCGCGTCAAGCGCCGGGAATTTTTCCCGTTATGCGTGGGAATGCCGGGCCCGGTTGTCCTCGGGCCGGAAGAGCAGGGTGAGGCACCACAGGGCCGCCAGCCCTACCACCGTGTAGATGATCCGGGCCAGCCAGGTGCCCGAGCCGCCGGAGATAAAGGCCACCAGGTCGAAATTAAACAGCCCGATGCAGCCCCAGTTCAGCCCGCCGACAATGGCCAGCGCCAGGGCGATCTTATCCAGGAACACGCTACAAACCTCCTTTTGCGGGAGACGGGCCGCGCGGCCCGCCCGCTGAAATGGTCACGCAGGTAGTTTGCACCGCGCTGGCAGCGCTATGCTGGAAATTTTTTTGTCAAGAAAGCTCTAAATCGCTGCGTCCCAGGGAATCCCCGAAATTCGCGGGGGCTATTCCGCCGTGACGGTTTTGCTGGTGGGGATGACGCACACGTAGCTTCTGCCCCGGCCCAGGGTCAGGGGGGCGCCGGTCTCGGTGGTGTAGCGGAACTGGTTCTCCGCTGCGCCCTTTTCCCAGTTGATGGGGATCATCCGCCCGCCGCAGGCAAACCAGCCCTTGCCGGAGGACAGGTCTACGTTGACCCGGCCCGCGTCGTCCACCACAGTGCATACGGCCTGGAGCACCAGCAGGTTGGTCACCGACACCTGGCTGCCGTCGTTGCCGTCCACATAGGGCTGGCCGTATTCCTCCACCAGGTAGGCGCCGGCAGCCTCATCGTAGCGGAACACGCCGGTCTTGTAGGTGGAGAAGGGGACGGTGACGGTGACGGCGCTCCGGCCGCCGGGCGGGGTGGCGTCGTCGGCGAAAACGGCCTGATAGGCGTAGCCTTGGCTGTGCTCCGCCAGCCCCTGCTGGGCCAGCATCGCCGCGATGGCCTCCCCCGAGGTGACCAGGGAGTGCTCATAGTCGTAATGGTAGCCGGGCACCCGGTCCCGATCCCGCCAGAACATCCCTGCGTCCGCGCCGGAGTAGTACCCCCGCACGCCGTCCACGGTGAACAGGCCCAGGCGGTCCTTTGTGCTGTAGAATTCCGGGCTGCCCCCGGCGTGTATGTACACCGCGTCGTGCCCTTTGGAGATCTCCCAGTAATACTGCCGGGCGGAGCGCACCGAGCCGATGAGATCCAGCTGGGACGGGTCCTGGTATATGGCCAGCATCCGGGTGATGCCGCCCTCGGCCAGCACCTCATAAATGATGTCCGCCTGGCCGTTCCCCTGCTGGGGCAGGGCGGTTTTCAGGTTGTTGAGCATCACCGCCACCGGCCGTTTGCCCGACAGGTCTTCCTCACAGGGCAGGCCGGTGAGGGGATGGTAGAAGGCGGGCGCGGGGG
>CAPOAR010000011.1:0-49102 GCA_948670295.1 uncultured Oscillospiraceae bacterium
AAGGCCCAGCGGGGCGAACGTGTCAACGGAGAAGTCCCCTATGGGTATATCGCAGACCCAAATGACCGCAATCACCTTATCCCCGACCCGGAAACGGCCCATGTTGTCAAGCAGATTTTCGCCATGTATGTGCGGGGCGACCGTATGTGTAAAATCCAAAACTGGCTGCGGGACAACGAGATTTTGACCGTTGGCGAACTCCGCTACCGCCGGACAGGAAGAACACAGCACCCGCGCCCCCAACTGAACGCCTGGTACAACTGGCCGGACAAAACACTGTATGACATTCTCACCCGGCAAGAATATTTGGGCCATACCATCACGGCGAAAACCTACAAGGTATCGTATAAGTCCAAAAAGACACGGAAAAATGCGGAGGACAAGCGGTATTTTTTCCCTAACACCCACGAACCGCTGATTGACGAGGAAACCTTTGCCCTTGCTCAAAAGCGTATCGCCACCCGCCACCGTCCTACCAAGTCCGAGGAAATCGACCTGTTTTCCGGGCTGCTGTTCTGCGGGGATTGCGGGTACAAAATGTATCTTCAAAAGGGCGCTGGAACGCCGGAAAGGAAACACGCTTACACCTGCGGCAACTACCGCAACCGGGCCAGGAACGATTTTCTTTGCACGACGCACTACATCCGCAAAAGTGTCTTGAAAGAACTTGTCCTGGCTGATTTACAGCGGGTTTTGGCCTATGTGAAAGAGCATGAGCAAGAGTTTGTCCGTTCTGCCGCCGAGTGCGGGGAGCAGGCCGCTAAAAAAGTCCTTGCCCAGCAGCGGAAAGAACTGGACAAGGCGGAACGTCGAATAGATGAACTCAATCTGCTGTTCCGTAAACTCTATGAGGATATGGCTTTGGGTCGCTTGTCGAGTGAGCAGTTTGCGCTTTTGACCTCCGGCTATGAGGACGAAAAAGTGGCGCTGACGAAACGGACGGCGGAGCTGCGGAAAGAGATCGATACCGCCGCCGAGCGCGGGGCAGATGTGAAGCGGTTTGTCGCTCTGGTACGCCGATACTCGGAGATCAGCGAACTGACCTATGAAAATGTCCATGAGTTTATTGACCGCATTTTAGTCCACGAGCTGGACAGGGAAACGAACACCCGGAAAATCGAAATCTTTTACAGCTTCGTGGGCAAGGTGGACAGCGGCGAGGAACCGATTGTTTTTTATAACCTCCTTGGACGCAGGCACATAGCATCTGTTACCTGCTGTCATTATACTCGCTTTTACGCATTAAAGCAATAGATTTCCGGAAAATTTATGCTGAATTTCTCCTGTTTCGCTCCAGTTCAATCAGATCCAGAACCGCGCCCATTTCGCTTTCGCCTACAAACTGGCTGGAGAGGTGATAGGTCACGCCATCCGACTCAATGTCAAGACCATGATTCAAAAGCTGGTAGGCGTGATTTCTGTACTGAAAACCGGGGATACCGCCCGGTTTGTCTGGGGGTTCAAATTGTCTTTCCATTTTTTCGATGATAATTCCTCCTTCTGTTCTGACGTGGCGGAAAAATGTCCACCACATTGTTGATATGGTCAGTGAAAAACTTTCGGTTACCACCATGCTAAAGTGGTGGCGGACATTTTGTCTGTCACCAGAAATCATCGTTCCATTTCCCAGCGTTTCTGCCGGGTTTGCTCCTGCTGGCGCAGAACGGTGTTCACGCAGTTTTTCACTTGCAGCAGCTTCGCCAGATCATCACGCAGGGGCGTGTACTGCTCGTACTCGGCGGGGTACTTCCGCTGAATTTCCGCTAACTCCTGCCGCCACGCCTGGACGGGAATTTTACCGGCAAGGGAACGATGCTTGTCCAGCCTTCGGCGGGTCATGTGGAATGTCCTCAACTCGCCCTCATGCTCTCTCTCGAAGTCCTCACGTTTGCCCTTCCATTTGATACCTTTCCACTTGTCATAGACGGGCTTGGTTTCACGGTAGAGGTCGGCCAAATGAAGCAAATCCTCTAACTCCTTCTTCCGGGCCGACATTGCTTTCAAAGCATCGTTGACGGCCTCTTTCTTGTCGCTGACGGTCTTAATACGGGCCTCCAAATCCTCCAATGTGGCTATGTCGTTCTCGGTCAGATAGTTGACTGCCTTGGCAAAATGTTTGAGGTTTCCAATCCTGGCCTTTTGGCTCCATGCTCCAGCGTTCCTGGCGTTGTAATAGGAAATCAGCAAGCCGGCCAGATCGGGGGCCTGGGGCTTGCTCAACTCGTCCTTTATGGCCTTGATCCAGTCGGTCAGGCTGGCGATTTTCCTCCGAATATCACCCAACATTTTCCGGGCCGCTTTTACCCAGCGGTTCAAATCGCCCTTGTCGGTGGTGATGCCCTTGGCCTCCATCTGGCGGACGGCCACGCCCTCATGGACGGTAGGCAGCAGGTCAAGGTCCTGCCGCGCATAGGAGCGGTGGTCGATGCGGCACATCAGCCCCTTTTCCTCAAACTTGGCGTTCACCATAGCGGCCCACGCCTCCCGCCAATGCTCCAGTGTTTCAGGACTTCCCCAGTCGGTAGTAAGAACAGCGTCAAAGAGGGCCTTGCCGTCCTCACCCATGATGCGGTTTCCGTCCTCGTCCAGATGGTAGCGGCGGCGCTGCTTACAGCCCCATTTGCCGCTTTCCTCAATGGGCTGGATAGGGCAGAGAACGTGAAAGTGGGGATTTGGAATACCACCGTCCTCCTTGTCAGGCTGGTGGATGGCGAAGTCGGCAATCATGCCCTGGCCCACAAGCTGCTCCGAAACAAATTGCCTTGCAAGAGCGATGTTTTCCTCCAAAAAAAATTCGTTCTGCAAGGCAATGTCAAAGCTGTATGCAAGCTGGGCTTTCTTGCCGCGCTCGGCCTTCTCTACGGCGTTCCAGAGGGTAGCGCGGTCTTTGTACTCAACGGGGGCCTGGGGCGGCAGGAGAATGTCTGTGTAGACCACACCGCCCTTGTGGGTGTAGTCGCTGACCTCGCCGTAATACTCGCTATACAGTTTCTCCCCGGCTCGGTAGGCGGCGGACGTGACAACGGACTGTCCCGCGCTCCGTTTGATCTGCGTGACGTGGAAGTGAAACAGGGCCAATCAATTGCCCTCCTGCTGGTCAATGGAGCGGCGTACCAGGGCCACAACTTCTGGCAGAGAAAAGATTTGCTCCACCAGAGTACGGAAAGCACTTTGGCTCATGCCGCGCACTTCTGGAACTACGCTCTCCACTTCGGCCCCACGGACAATGAGCCGGTGGTTTCGTTTCTTCCGCTCGCCCTCGGTGTAGTAGCGGATACGGTTCTCGTACCGCTGGCCCCGGTGCTGGTACTGCTCCAGCTTGGCGGTGGCTTCGGCGTACTCTTTTTCCAATTCTTCGCGTGATTTTGTCGTGGTGATCGTCTCCTTTCATTTTTGCAAAAATTAAGACCGCCTATCTTTCGATAAACGGTCTGGTTTATGGGGGGATAGCCGCGAAGCGGCGCAAGGGGTGCAGCCCCTTGTACGGAGCGCAGCGACGTAAGCGGCCCGGACTTTCGGAAGTCCGGGCCGCAACCTCGCAGAGCGCACGATACATGGTCGCAGACCATGTATAGAAGTGCGCCATTCCTTCGTCATGGACTTTTTAGCTTCTCAGCATCGTTGTTTTCCAGTGTTCTAAGGACTCAGGGAATATATGCGGCGTTTACACAGATGTTTAGATTGTTTCGCTATTTTCTGTCCCAATTATGATGCATATACTCTTTGAAATCATATTGTTTGTCCACTTCCCGGCGGAGCAAAATTGGTGCCAGTATAATTGCGTTTTGACGATGAACAACTACCCTATCAATAAACGCCCAAACCATCTCAGGCCTTGGGTACTCTTTATCCTGATAGAAAGTTAGTTCCTCATCCCAAACGTCTCTTGACCAGCGAACACGTAGATATTCCAGACGGCGCTCTTCCATAAAAGCCATATGAAAATCAGTGCCCCGCAAGTCATCCCTCTTTAAAGGCGTACAATGCGCCTCTACCATTTCATAGACCATGCTGGCCACAGCATCTCTGAGAGCATCCAAAGATTGGTGCTTATCCATGTTCTCAAAGGACATCGGCTGCCCAGCCCGAATATAAATTTTATCGCTGCTGTGCTCATGAAAGGTTGTGATAGGTACAACTGGACATCCGGTTTCTTTATGTACTAGGTATGGTCCGGAAAAAAGAGGCTGAACCAGCAGATTCTCCGTATTGTTCCAGCCTCCCTCCGGGAAAATAAGCACACTAGTGCCATGTTTCAAGACCTTGACCATCTTAGACACAGAATCTTTTCGGCTTTGAGGATCAAGCCGGTCTACATAGATCATACCATTCAGCCAACCGGCATACATTTGAGGATTGTGTTCAATCTGGTCTGTGGTTCCTATGAGAACATAAGCGTTTCTATCAATCGCGCTCAATGTTGAGATAATGTCATCATCAAAAGAGTGTGTAGCGGAAAAGATGTATGGCTGTTCTCTCTCCAGTTTAGGGTACTGTTCAATCACGATCTTTCGTCTGGTCCCAAACCTTAGCAATCGGCGAAAAACAGGATTGATCATGCACCGGATCATCAATCCAGCCGGAGAGGTAAAATCATCTACACCCCATTTCATGACTTTTGTAATCCCGATATTTTTCATATTTATATATAAAAAGAAATCCGGTAGCATCATCAGGCAAATAAATTTCTATCATTGTCAGAACTGCCAGCGACAATCCAGTCTGAGAAATCTTGAGCTAATGCAGAAATATCTTTTTTATTACTATTTGCTGATGTTGGAAACGATTCTCTAATCTTATAGGCATAGGGGACCGCATACATTGGCAGGTCCAAAGAGCACAGCTCTTGGATTTTATTGATAACATTTTGGTATTCGTCTGGCTGTATATCAGATTCTAATACAACATGAGCCACAAGCCGATTTACTCCATGAATTGCCATAGGCACAACCTCGCAGAACTTAACATGGATATTTTGAAGAATCACATTTTTAGTATCAAACAAGTAGTATTTGTTCCCGTCAGGAGCCATATAAAAGTCCGTTGCCCGTCCAAGAATATATACATAACCATTTTCGTCTACATATCCTATATCTCTGGTACAACCCCATGTTCGGCCAATACTATCTTGCCTAAAAAATGCTGCTGTAGCATCGGGATTGTGAAAATATTCTTTCATTCTGCAAGGTGTATCTATTCGCAGTTCTCCCCTTTGGCCATATTGCAATTCCATCTCAGTTTCGGTGTCAAATACACTGACAGTTACTTTAGGCAAAGGCGCTCCAACTGCTCCAGCGCAATCCATGCCGTCAAAGCTAGTCGTAGCAGTAGCTCCTAATTCGCACATACCATAACCCTTCACCAGTGGATTTTTACACCCATGAGCTGCAAAAAAATCATTAAGTGCTTTCTCGGCTTTTGGAAGAATATATTCACCGCCAGTAATAGGATAGATCATATTAGACAGATCCAATTTCCCCATTGCTGGATCGTCAATGACAGATATCCAAAGCCCACCGACAGCAAGTGCGTAATTCGGCCTATACTTCAACAACGCTTTCTTAAAGGAATCGGCATTACAGGACGGAATTAAGATAGTGGAAATGCCAAGACACATCGGCATAAAAAGAGAAATGACCATACCTGTAGAAAACCAGACCGGAATGAGGTGCAAAAATGAGTTTCCCTCCTGATATTGAAATGGTGCCGTCTCATACTGAATAATACTTGCATTCATACTATCATTTGTCAGCAATATTCCCTTTGATGCTCCTGTCGTACCGGAGGAATAGACCATTACGACAGGTCTGTCTTTTGCATAATCGGCCTCTGTTTCACCAATATGCTCTTTTCCGATCCTTAAAAAATCCGACCACAAATTATATTTATCATTTCCATGTATCGTATCCTTCAGCAATTTGTCCGTTTTCATGGCAGACAGGAACCGCATTGGAGCGCTTAAGGATGCCGCTGCGGGAATAATAACGACCATTTCGATACAGGTTTTGTCAATGGCCTCCCGAACAAATGAATACATCTTATCCATAACGAACAGCAATTTTGCGTCTGTTTCATTGATACGGTCGATCATCTGCTCCGTTTGAAAAGTTGGATTCAGCATATTGGCAACCGCTCCAATTTTGCTTGCCGCCAGAATAAGAGCGACAGTTTCCGGGATGCCAGGGGAGCAGACAACAAAGCAATCCCCACAGTTGATCCCTGCCGCCAGCAGTGCTTTTGCGCATTCTTCCACTCGGCCAAATAACGTTTGGTAAGATATTTTTGCATGAAAGTATTGCAAGGCGATACCGTTCTTATTATTTTCGTTATGATCGAAGATATTGCGATAAAGACTTTTTGCCGGTATCTCAGCCCGGACCGCTTCCTCGCTGTAATATTTCAGCCAGGGCTTGTCTATAGACGGATATCCGGTCAACTTTTCTTGAATCATCATTTGGATATCCTTCCTGTCAAAAAATGCTTAAATCGCCCTGAAGGCCATATTCGCCAATTCGTTTGATTTCAGCCAAGACCCGTTCGATTGCGGCGTCGCTTTTCCACCATGTATTCTTCCCTATATTCCTGCCCTCGGAATCCACCGTACCAAAATACTGCATCTTTGCGGAAGGATACTCTAACTTTGCGGCATACATAGAAGCCCGGCGGAGCAGGAAGGCTTTTCCAATACATAAGATTTTTGTAAAGCAGCCAAACCCGCCCAGTTCCTGAATGATTTGTTTGGAGTAGAGGAAATTCTGATAGGCATTCGTAGCTTGCCGCTCCTTTATAAAAAGCTCGGGCGGCATGTGAAAATTTCCGGTGGCGCTATCATAAAGGCTGTCGCACTACTCTGATCGTTGTCCGGCATTTAATGTGCCGGTCGCACCGGAAAGGATTATTTTGGCGTGAGGAGCTATGATCCCAGCCTGATATAAGCCGCAAATCTCTTTTGCAGTTCCGTCGATAAAGTCATTGCCCAAAACCAGCACCAAATCGCTCGGCTCAAGTTCCTCTACACGTTGTTCGATAAACTGGAATTTGTCGTGATGATTGTTATTCAAAAAGAGGAAATATTCTTTGATGGCTCTGCGCTAAGTTAATATGCGTAATATACATTATTTTTCAACGCGAGCATATAGCCTGACAAACCCTTCATCCTGCATCACTTCGAAAGCAATCTCATCGCCGTATTCGATGTGAGAATATCCACCGTCTGGATAGTCATAATATGTATTTTCTCCATCAGTGAATTCTAAGTAATACCCAATGCTTGTAGGGTAAGCGCAAACGCTGGCTACTACCTCCCCCCTGTTCGTAAACACAACATGGGTCATGCCCTCACTGACACTTTCTTTCAATGCGGGACTCTTTGAGCCGGTGATCCTCTCAATGCGGTCGATTGATGTATAGGGATCAAATGTGTATACAGTTGTCCATTCAAAGGGAACGATTGCCTCCAGAGTAACGCTGTTACTATGCAAGGTGGATAGTACATTTTTCAGTTTGGCGTTATTCAAGTAGATTCTGGGATCTCCGAAAATGAGATAAAAAGCGCACAATACCCCGATAATTACAAGTACAATATTGTGCCACAGTTCTGATTGTTTCCACGCCTTCTCTTCTTCCGCACTTAAAACCCCTGTTCCCCACGCCCCGTTTTCCACACGTAGCCGTTTCTGCTTTGAAACATACCAGCAAAACCAGATCGCATATCCTAACGCGATCAGTAAAAGTCCAATCAAGATTACTCGGAGTAGCGTTGTTGAGGGACAGGTCGCAGCCAACAGGCCAGTGAACAGGATCAGGAGAATCGGGATATCTGCCGCAACGTATGCAAATCTTCCAAACAGATCATGATACAAGACTTTTCCTTGCCGCGCCCGTTTCACATCCTCATCATAAGCCTCCTGGGAAAACGCCGTGGTCAGTCCTTTAACAGACAGATATCCAATAAATAGGATCCAAACGATATCCGGCAACCTCTCAAAGGTCATCGCTTTTATAACAACGAATGTGCAGCCCATCAGAGATGCCAGCAAGGTTTTCAGACTAACTAATTTCATGAAAACACCCTCTCAAAAGTTCGGTATCACCACCGCAAATTCCAATTCTTCGCCTTAGTTTTGTGTGCATTATAACATATACAAATGGAAGGTACAAGCTGTAAACACGAACGTATGCAAGCAGGGCACCGGAATATCGTTTTCGATATTCCGATGCAGCTTGTTGGGGTTCCCCCAAGCCCCGGACTGGCCGCTTTGCGTCCAGCCGAACGCACCTGTCGGTGCGGCTCCATGCTTCGCATGACCAGCAGGGAGAAAGTAACGCAGCAGTCTCACGGGGGATAGCCGCAGAGCGGCGCAAGGGGCGTGCTCCTTGTACGGAGCGAAGCGACGCAAGCTGCCTGGAGCGGTGACAGGTCAGCAATCCAGGCAGCAGCCTCGCAGAGCGCACGGATACATTGCCGCAGGCCATGTGTAGAAGTGCGCCGTTCCTCGCAGGTGCTCGGAACGGGGACAGCTTCATCACTCGCATGAGGTGCGCGGACTAACCCGCGCCAGTCCGCCTGGGCAGTCCCAGGCACAAGGCCCGCCGCGAGGCTCACCCCCTGTCCCCTGCTGGTAAAAAGCACCCAGCCGGGACGCTATATGCTCCCGGCTGGATACTTACACTGTCTTTGTCCTTTACGTTGCACCTCGCTTTTTGGCTTCCCTCGTTACGCCTATTTTTTGCAGGGGATTTAGATGGAAAAAGAACTAGGACAAACCAGCCAACTCGTTGCAACGCAAGGGTCTTCCGATTTGTCCTTATTATGCCATAAGGGCACCTGTCCGCAACCATGTCCCTGGAGCATGGGATGGACGTCAAGACCCTCTCTGCGGTGATTGGGCATGTGTCCAGCAGCACCACGTTGAACATCTACGCCCATATCACCGATGAGATGCGCCGTACAGCGGCAATAAAGATTGACCAGGGCGTCGTCAAATCTGAGGCACAAATGGAGAATCAGCCAGTGCCACAAAAGCCCGCTCCCAGCGCCTTCCAGCCTTACAAGGGCCAGCGCCGCAAGCCAGGCACCGGATGCGTCACACAGATCAACGACCACCTGTGGGAGGGCCGCTACTCCCCCGTCTGGCCGGATGGCAAGAAGCATCCCGGAAATGTTTACACCAAGACCAGAGAAGAATGTGAGCGGCTGCTGGCGGAGATGATCCTCCAGATGAAAGTGGAGATCGCCGCTGAAAAGGAGAGGCTGCGGTTGGAAGAGCAAGCTGGTTGATATGAGCCGAGGGACTCTGGAGCGTAAAATCCAGAGTCCCTCGGTTTTTCTCTGTCTGTGGGCAGATATGTGGTCAGGCTGAAAGTACCAAAATGAAACACGCAATAAAAGTGCTGAATATTGTAGGTATTCCGGGCGTTTGCAGAAGAATCCGGCCCATTGATGATGGTACTATTTCGATATGGGCACGTCCCTCTGTCCTTACAAAATGAAAACACCTCTAAAGGCAGAGCGGGCATCGCCTTCCGGCCACCCCAAAAACACCAGCCGGATTTCCAGCGTATCTCCCGTAATCCGTGCGGACACCCGCCCGCCCATCTGCTCCATCAGTTCCCGTACAATGGAAAGGCCCAGTCCGGCCCCGCCCTTTGCCCGGGCGGGGCTGCCCTGGTAAAAACGGTCAAACAGGTGCTCCGGGTCCGGCCTGGGGCCGGGAAGGAGCTCATTGCAAAAGCAAATCTCCCCCTCCCCGCCGGAGACCGCCAGCCCGCCGCCGCCGTGGCGCAGGGCGTTGGCAATCAGGTTCCGGTACACCCGGCCCAGCGCCTCCGGGCTGGCCCAAACCGTCATATCCTCCCGGTCAAACCGCAGTTCCGGCGCGGCTCCCGCCGCCTCCAGCTGCGGATAAAATTCCGCCAGAGCCTCCCACAGAGGCGGCAGGGCCGCCACCTCTCCGCACTCCAGCGGCAGGGAGCCGCCCTGAAGCCGGGTATAGAGGAACAGCTCTTCCAAAAGCGCTTCCAGTTCCCCCAGCCGCTTCCGCACGATGCCCAGGTACTCCCCCTGCCGTTCCGGTTCCCCCTCCAGCAGTTCCAAATAGCCCATGGTCCCGGCCAGGGGCGTGCGGATGTCATGAGAGATACAGGCCATGGTGTATTTCAAGTCCTGTTCCCGGCTCAGGGCCTCCTGGCGAAGCCGCCGCCCCTCCTCCAGCCGCTGGTTCACCGCCTGGCACAGCCTCCGGGGGGCCGCGCCGGACATCCTCACGGCCAGGCGCAGATTGCTTTCCGCCGGAGTCTCCTCCAGCACCCGGGCCATTTCCAGCATCTGGACGCGGTAGGACCACAGGCGCAAAGCGGAGGCTCCTAAGGCCGCAAGGGCCAGGATCAGGGCTGGCAGCATAAAAATTCCTCCTTAAATGTCCCGCTTCTCCATAGCCAGCAGGCTCCCCGTTCCGTAAAGGACTGCCCAGGCAATGCTACAGGCTAGGATAACCCCCGTCCCCGTGATCCCCCTCCCGGGTACGTAAACCCCCTTTACCACAGAGGAGAGGAAATACGTCTCCAGGGGAGGCCAGCGCAGCAGCTGCCCCAGCGTCCCCACCAGAACGGCGGTCAGCCCGCCTCCGGCCACCAGGGACAGGATGATCCCCCATGTGGTGCTCCGGGTCAGCAGGACCAGCGCCAGGGCCATGAGGCCGAACGCCCAGTGGGGCAGCCACATCCAGAATAGATACTGCAAAATTTCCAGAAGGGTATTGGGCGCCGGGCGCATCCCGTACAAATAGGGGGCCAGAAGGATCAACAAAGTCCCCAGCAGGGTGATGATGCCGCTGTAAACCCCGGCGGCCAGCGCCTTGGACAGGACATAGCAGATCCGGCGGGGCTGGACGCAGCAGATGTTCTTGACAAAGCCGCTGGTAAAGTCGCCGCTGGCAAAGAGCGTGACCCCAATGCCCACGATGATCAGCAGGAAGCCGCCCCCCAGGGTTTCACAGGCCAGGTCCAGCTGGGCCATATTGCGGATTTCCTCCGACATCTGGCGGTCAATCTCATCGATTTCCGCGCCATGGACGCCCATACCGTCCAGCGTCTCCGGGTCTGAAATAACGGCTGTCATCAGCGCTACCATCAAAATCAGCCCCGCGGCCACGCCCAGGATGATATAAAAGCTCCGGGTTCTGAACAGCCGCCGCAGGTCCATGCAAAGCATATTAAACATGTCCGCTTCCTCCCATCCGCTCCAGAAAGTAGCTCTCCAGGTCCTGCCGGTGCAGGCCCATTTCCTCCACGGCAATGCCCGCCTGGGCGAGAACCTGCCCCGCCGCCTTGGTATCCACGGCTTCATAAATCCGGATTTCGCCCTCCGGACGCATTTCCCAGCGGGCCACGCGGAGTTCCCGTTCCAGCAGGGCCGCCGCCTTCTGGGGCTGGTCCGTGCGCAGGTGCAGATAGTCGGTGCATTTCTGCTCCAGCTCGGACGCGGTGACCTGTTCCACCATCCGCCCCTCCTGGATGATGCCGTACCGGGTGGCAATCTTGCTCAGTTCCCCCAGGATGTGGGAACTGACCAGGATGGTCAGGCCCCGTTCCCGGTTCAGGCGCAGCAGCAGCTCCCGCATCTCCCGGATGCCCTCCGGGTCCAGGCCGTTGATGGGTTCGTCCAGCAGCAGCAGGTCCGGCCCGCCCAGCAGGGCAAGGCCCACGCCCAGCCGCTGCTTCATGCCCATGGAATAGTGGCGCACCTGCTTTTTCTCCTTCGGAGACAGGCCCACGGTCTCCAGGATTTGGTCCACCTGCCGCTCCGGGCGGTCCAGCCCCAGCAGCGCGGCGTACAGCCGCAGATTCTCCCGTCCGCTCAGGTCCGGGTAGAGTCCCGGCTGCTCAATGAGCGCCCCCACCCGGCGGCGGGCCACCGGGTCCCGGATGGGCTTGCCGAAAACCAGCGCCTCCCCCTGGGTGGGCCGGGCCAGCCCGCATAGGAGCTTCAGCGTCGTGGACTTGCCCGCCCCGTTCCGGCCGATGAAGCCGTAGACGTCCCCCTGCTCCACCCGCAGGTCCAGGCGGTCCACCGCCCATCGGTCCTTGTAGCGTTTGGACAGGCCCATTGTCTGTATGACTGCCATAGGAATCCCTCCTTTTTTGTTTGCAGGCCCAGTCTGACAGGCAAGTGCCCAAACATCGCAAAGGAACCGTAAAGAAAGTATAAAGTTTTGCGTTGTCACCCCTCGGCCAGCTTAAACCCGATCCCCCACACGGTCTGGATATAGCCGTCCGTGCCGCTGGGCCGGAGCTTGGCGCGGATGTTGCTGATGTGGACCGCAATGGTCTTGTCCTCCACGGCGCATTCCTCCCGCCAGACGGCCTCGTAAATCTGCTGCTTGGTAAAAACCCGTTTGGGCCGCCCCGCCAGCAGCTCCACGATCTTGAACTCGTGGGCGGTGAGATTGACGGGCTGGCCAGCGGCGGACAGGGTCATCTCCTCCAGGTTCAGCACCCAGTCCCGGTAACGCAGGGACGCTCCCAGGGGCGCGGCGCTGGCATGGCGAAGCTGGACCAGGATTCTGGCCCACAACTCCTCCAGCTGATAGGGCTTGGTCAAGTAGTCGTCCGCCCCCAGGCCCAGCAGCTCCACCTTGTCGGACAGCCCGGTTTTCGCCGACAGCACAATCAGGGGCGTCTGGCTGGACTGGCGTATTTCCGCAAGCAGTTCGCCCCCGGACAATCCCGGGAGCATCAGGTCCACCAGCAGCAGGTCCGCGCCTCCCGTCTGCCAAAGCAGGCGGCCCTCGGTGCCGGAGAAGGCTTGGATACACTCGCAGCCCTTCCGGCGCAGATACCCGGCGGTGGAGTTGTTAATATCGGTATCGTCTTCAACAATCAAGATGCGGGGCATAGAACTGGCCTCCTTTGGTGTTTTCAGCTATGGCTGCATTCGGCCCGCCACCGGAAATCCTGTCCCGGAACCGATGGGTCCGCCCATACAGGCCTTGTTTAAATATCGCGGGCCGCTGGCCTGGGGCGGGCTTTTTGCCAGGCAAGGCGGCTTAACCCGGAAATCCGCGCGGATATTCCGCCAAACCAGCGCCATCCCGGTGGAATAGCCGTCCCAAGACGGCGTTTTGCTATTTCTCCAGCAGGGCTTCCTCTTAGCATACTGAATTCTGCCGCCGTTTTCAAGATGAATCCCGCCCTTATGGGCCGCGCCAGCCGGATTTGCCGGATGGACAGGGCGCGCGGCGCCTCTTCCCCTCTGGCGCCCGCGGAACCTCCCCGGGGCCCCCTCCGGTTCCGGGGAGGCAGGCTGGGGGAACCAGCCACGGCCTGGCCGCTCCGTTCCAGCGGCGCGCCCCGGCTTTAAGGGTTTTTAGGGCTTCGGGAAGCGCAGGAACAGCGGCCCCGCACTTTGCCAGTGCGGGGCCGCTGTTCCCATTTCATAAAACCATCATACCGGATTCCGGAAAGGCTGCTTTGCCGGAACAGAACGGTCAGCGGCGGTTGGACCTGCGCCAGATCTTTTGCATTTCCGCCGCGGCAATCAGTTCCTCCCGGAAATCCGGGTGGGCGATGGCAATGATCTTCTCCGCCCGCTCCCAGGTGGACAGGCCGGACAGAAGGGCCGTGCCGTATTCCGTCACCATGCAGGGGGCCTGGGTCCGGGGGGTGGTGATCACGTCCCCCTCGCAGAACCTGGGCAGGATGCGGGAGTGGAGGGCGCCCAGCTTGTCGGTAAAGGTGGAACTCATGGCCAGGAAGGCCTGGCCGTGCTCCGCCATGTAGGCCCCGGTTACAAAGTCCAGCTGGCCGCCCGTGCCGCTGATGTGGCGGGTGCCCGAGGTCTCGGAACAGACCTGGCCATAGAGGTCCATGGCGATGCAGCCGTTGATGGAGACGAAGTCGTCCAGCTGGCGGATGGTCTCCGGGCTGTTCACATAGCGCATGGGGGCGGACAGGATGTCCATATTGTGGTCCAGGAACTCGTAAAGCTCCCGGGAACCGGAGCAGATGGAAAACACGCCCTTGCCCCGGTTCAGCTTCTTGTTCTTGTTGGTGATCTTCCCGGCCTGGTAGAGCTTCAAGTACCCGTCGCTCATCAGCTCCGTGTGCATGCCCAGGTCCTTCAGGTCCGACTCCGCAATGAGGCCCCCTAGGGCGTTGGGCATGCCTCCGATGCCAATTTGCAGGGTGATTCCGTCGTGGAGGAAGGGGAAGATATTGGCGGCAATCTGGCGGTCAATTTCGCTGGCGCTGCCGCCGGGGGCCAGGCAGATGTCCTTGTGGCCCTCCACCACGCAGTCCACCTCGGAGATGTGGATGTGGTCCCCCTGGGAACCGTAGATCACGGGCATGTGCTCGTTGACCTCCAGGACGATATGCTCCGCCGCGTCCAGCATCTCCTGCATGCAGCAGTTGGTGAGGCCGTAGCTGAAATAGCCGTGCTTGTCCATGGGGGCCACGGAGATCATGGCCACGTTCACCGGGGCGTACCCCCGGGCGTAATAGGAGCCGCAGTCCCGGAAGAGCATGGGGGCGTAATAGGCCCAGCCCTTGTCCACATACTTCCGGTCCAGGCCGGAACAGTGCCAGGCGTTATAGGTGAAGGTCTCGTGCTCCGGGTCCTGCTCCACCACCTGGATGGGCTTCATGGCGATGGCGTTCCGGACCTTGATGTCCTTCAGTTCCCCCTTCCGGGCCGCCAGGGCGGCGTCCAGGGCCTCCGGGAAGGAACAGGACTGGCTGTAGTCCACCCAGTCCCCGTCCTTTACCAGCTTGACGGCCTCCTCCGGGGATACCAGCTTCTTTTGATAGAGTTCTTGCACGTTCATGGGAAGGTCTCTCCTTTCCTAGGCGTTGGAAGGCTTTCGCACCAGCAGCGTCAAAACCGCGCCGGCGGCGGCGAAGGCCAGGATGGTGAGGAAGGTGCCCATGTAAGAGCCGCCGCCGCACAGCGGCCCCAGGTAAGACGCGGCAACCAGGTTCATATTGATGATGCTGAAGTTCAGCGCGTAGTGCTTCCGGCCGAAGAAATAGGCCACAAAGGCGGAGTTCATGGGCGGCACGCCGCCATAGGCCAGGCCCACCAGCAGGAAGGCCGCGACCAGCACCGGGAGGCTCCCGGTCTGGAGGGAGGCAATCAGGGCGGCGGAGGCGGCGGCGTAGAGCACGCTGACGCTCAGCATGGTGGTCCGGTAGCCTGCGGCGTCAAAGAGCTGCCCGGAGAGCACCCGGCCCACGCCGTTGGCAATGGACACCGTCCCCGCGATGGCCGCAGCCCGGGTCAGGTCCCCGTCCACAAAGGCGGCGGCATAGGGCGTGGATTCGTTGATAATGGCAAGGCCCGCGGCGGAGAGAAGGACAGCCCAGAGGAAGCTGATCCAGAAATTCCGTCTGCGCAGCATGTCCTGCCAGGGAATCTCCTCCACGGCCTCCCGCTTCTTCCCGCCAGTTGCCACGGCCTCCACAAAGGCGTCCTCCGCCGTCCGCAGCAGCAGGGCCCCCAGCAGCATGACGGCGGCAAAGGCCGCGGCAAAGATCAAAAAGGTGGTCCGCCAGCCCAGGGCGGTGATGAGCCCGGCCCCCAGGGTGCCCAGCAGCATGCCGCCGAAGCCAAAGCCCATGAGGGTAATGCCGGAGACCAGCCCCTGCTTGTCGGGGAACCAGCGCATGATGGTGGAGATGGTGGCGTTGTAGCCCAGGCCCACGCCAAAGCCGCAGAAGCCGCCGTAGGACACGTAGATGCCGGGCAGCGTGTGAATGCGGGAGGCCATGGCAAAGCCCGCCAGCAGGAAGAGGGCGCAGGCCGTCAGGGTAAACCGGGGCCCCTTCCGTCCCGTCAGCATGCCGCTGGCCAGCCCGCCCAGGCAGAACATCATCATGGAGATGGAGAACGTCACGGAGGTCTGGGCCTTGCTCCAGCCGAATTCCGCCTCCAGGGGGGCCCGGAACACGCTCCAGGCGTAGATAAGCCCCAGGCACAGCAGCAGCCCGACCCCCAGGGCCAGGTACAGCCAGCGGAGCTGTTTGTTTCGTTCTAAATTCATGCGTTTTCCTTTTCCTGTCACTGGCAAAGAGGGGGCGGCGTGCCGCCGCCCCCTCTTGCCTGGTTGTTTAATACTCGGCGCTGCCAGTCCAGACGGCGTCGTGGTCGGGAATCTCATTTTCGGGATAGACGTAGGCGATGCGGGAGACGTTGATCAGCTGCTCAAAGCCCAGGTTCTCGGACACGGAGCACCCGGCCCAGGAGCCGCAGCCCAGGGTGGCGGTGGGG
This sequence comes from uncultured Oscillospiraceae bacterium, assembly GCA_948670295.1. Taxonomy (GTDB): domain Bacteria; phylum Bacillota; class Clostridia; order Oscillospirales; family Oscillospiraceae; genus Enterenecus. The sequence goes on from CAPOAR010000011.1 coordinate 16,268, forward strand.
CACAGGCCGTTGGCCAGGGCGGGGTTGGCGGAAAAGACGCCAGGGCTGTTGATGAGCAGGCGGCTCACAGGCAGACCGCAGGCGGCCCGCTCGATGAATGCCTTGTCGTTGGAGTGGATGACGGAGGAGTGGCCCGCGCCTTCCATCCGCAAATTGGCCTTGGCAATCTTCAGGGCTTCTTCCAGGTCCTCACACTCAATATGGACCGCCAGGGGCAGCATCTTCTCCCGGCAGAGGGGCTCCTCAGTCCCGTACTTGTCCACCTTCACCACGATGATGGAGGTGTCTTCGGGAATCTCCAGGTCCAGCATCTTGGCGATGTCCTGGACCCCCTGGCCCACGGGCTTGCCGTTGATGGGGCCCAGTCCGTTGGGGAACAGGAGCTCCCGGGCCCGGTCGCGGACGGCGGGGTCGTCGGTGTAATAGACCTTCTCGCCCTTCATCAGCTCCACCACCTGGGCGGAGATGGCCTTGGGCGTAATGAAGGAGCGGTTGCAGGCGCAGATGATGCCGTTGTCAAACTTGCACCCAAAGACCGTCTGGCCCACGGCCATGGGCAGCTTGTCATAGGCGGGATCGAAGATGGTCTGGGAGTTGCCGGGGCCCACGCCATAGGCGGGCTTGCCGCTGGAATAGGCGGCCTTCACCATGTTGGGCCCGCCAGTGCCCAGGACGGTATCCGAGGCGGCCATCATCATCTGGGTCAGCTCGATGTTGGGCTCCTCCACACACTGGAAGATGTTGTCCGGCGCGCCAGCCTTTTTCAGGGCGCCGGCAAAAATCTGGCAGGTGTGCACCGTAGATTTCTTGGCCCGGGGATGGGGGGCGCAGAGGATAACGTTCCGGCCCTTCAGGGCGTAGACGCCGTTGAAGAGAATCGTAATATTGGGGTTGGTAGTGGGAATGACGCAGGAGATGATGCCCTTGGGGTGGGCCACATAGGCCAGGTGGCGGCGCTCGTCGTAGCCAATAATGCCCACGGATTTCTTGTTTTTAATGGCGTACCACACACCGTCGGGCGACCCCGTGTTTTTCATGATCTTGTCCGGCACATTGCCCAGGCCCGTCTCGGCCACGGCCTCCTCCGCCAGCTCCTCCGCGTGCTCCCGGAATGCCTCGCAGCAGACCCGGCACAGTTCGTCGATCTGCTCCTGGGTATAGGATTCCAGTTCCGCCAGGGCCTTGCGCCCCTTGGCGATCATTTCGTTGATGACTGCCTGATTATCCATATTTCAGAACTCCTTTATCAAGTATTGAACGGAAGGGTCCAGGTCCGGCGCCCGTCCGGGTCAGGCCGTTTTCTCAGCCTCCTGCTTCCTGGCCAGGTTCTGCCCCAGGACGGAGCACACCAGCACCACCACGCAGGCGGCGGCCATGAGCAGGGAGGGCGCGGTCCAGTTGGCGGGGCTGGAGTTGTCGCCCGCCAGGGCGGTCACCACGGGGGTGGAGAAGAACACGCCGATGTAGTACAGGGTGTTCAGCAGGCCCATGCTCAGGCCGATGAGGGCGGGGCGCTTGGCCAGCTGGGGCGTGAAGATGAACATGGAGGTCATGATCATGCCGCCGGGGACGATGCCCGTAGCCAGGGCGTACAGGATGTAAGCCGCGGAGGACCCGCCCAGGTAGGGCATGCAGAAGCAGATAACCGCGCAGAGGGCCGCGCCGATGATGGCCACGGTAAAGGGCTTGCCGGATTTGCCGATGACAATGCCGGAGATGACGCAGGTGGGAATGCCGATCAGGCCGTTCAGGCTGGCGTAGAAGGCGGAAGCCTGCTGGTCAATGCCATAGGCCTGGAAGAGGGAGGCGTTGCAGGTGATGAAGGCGAAGAGCACGAAGGCCAGGCACAGCATGGACAGGCAGGTAACCAGCAGGGCCGGGTTCTTCACGGCCTCGCCCAGGGTCCCGTTGTCCCCGCCGCCTCCGGCGGACTCGGTCTTGGGCACCTGGATGAACAGGAACACCAGCACGAAGCAGACCGCGGACAGGATGGCGATGGACCACCAGAGGACCTTCAGGTTGCCCGTGCCCTGGTAGAGGGCCACGCTGGCGTTCATGCCAATGAAGTTGGCCGCCGCGGCGAAGGTATTGAAAATGCCCGTGGCCGTGCCCACCGTGGCTCCGGTGAACCATTTGTTGATCATGTCAATGCCCACGGTGATGATCAGGGCGTAGGAGATGCCCTCAATGATGCGGGAGAGCATAACCACGGCGAAGCTGTTGCTCATGGCACCCAGCACGTTGCCCACCACCAGGCAGGCCATCAGGATCAGCAGCATGTTCTTGGTGCCCGTACGGGCCATGACGGCGGCGCCGGGGATGGACAGGACGATACCGGCCACGGTGAACAGGCTCATCAGCATGGCCGCCTTGGTGATATCCACGTTCAGCATGGCCGCTACGTCGCCCAGCACCGGGGACAGCTTCAGCTGCGAGAGGCTGACGGTAATGGCGGAGACCAGCAGGATAAAAAACATAACCCATTTATTTTTCATGAAAGGTTCCTCCCTCTGTCATTCGTAAGTGTGTCTTGCGGCGGCCCCCCATCTGGGGAGCGCCCCTGGGGAGCCCGCGCCGCGGCGTTTTGCGGCGCGGGCCTCCGGAGCGGGGGGCTGCTCCGGCCCTCCGCCCCTGCGGGAGCGGGAGAGTGTTATTCGACGCCCAAAATCCGGGCAGCGTTCTGGTAGAAGAATTTGTCGGCCACCTCCGGCTTGTCCGCGAAGGCGTCCTCGGCGTACTTGACGCTCCAGGTGCAGGTATCGAAGGGCCAGTCGGTGGCGAACATGATCCGGTCCTCGCCGAAGAGCTCCAGCATCAGGTGCATGCCCTCCACGCCCCGGTGGCTGGACTCCACATAGACGTTCTTGCAGCCCTTCTTGGCCACCAGCTCCGCCAGGGCCTCCAGCTCGCCGCCGCAGCTGCCGCCGCCGTGGGCGGGAACCCATACATAATCGGGGTACTTGTCCAGCAGCTCCAGGGTGTAGTGCAGGTCGCCGTACTCCGCGTTGGTCAGGGGCAGCCAGGGGGAATCGGGCTTGTAGTAATCGTTGACGCCACAGTGGTAGGAGATGGGCAGGCCCAGGCCGCCGAAGAGCTCAATGGGGCCCTCGCAGCGCTTGTCGGTGACGGGGATGTTCTGGATAATGGGGTGGAGCTTCAGGCCCTTGGCGCCCTTGGCCACATCGGCCCGGAGTTTTTCCATCATCTTGTCATCGGGCAGGTCGAAGTCAGGGCAGGTGAAGGGGATGAAGCGGGGGTCCAGCTTGGAGGCGGCCAGGGCCTCTTCAAAGCTGGTGTTGGGCATGATGGGCATGGAGACCATGTAGTTAATTCCGGCGGCATCCATGATTTCCCCGGTGGTAAAGATGTTCGCCCGCTCCCAGATGCGGACCTGGCCCGCGTCGATGAGCTTGTTCTGGGCCTCTACGTCGGGCACAATCAGGGGCCGGGTGTACCCGGATTCCTCCAGGTCCTTGAAGGGGTCGAAACCCGTGAAGCCCGGCGGGGGAGGCACGAAGCCAGGGCGCTTGAACGCGATGTTTTTATTCTCATGGAAGATATCGCCCAGGTGGGTGTGGAAATCGATGATGCGTCTTGCCATGTGAAATACTCCTTTCAAATCCCGGCCGTCAATCAGGCCTCATAAACAACTTTGCCGTTGCAGATGGTCATAACCACGTTGGCGGAACCGATCTCGGTGGCGGGGCAGGTCATGATGTCCTTGTCCAGAATCTGGAAGTCCGCCACCTTGTTCACCTCGATGGAGCCCCGGACGTGTTCCATGTGCTCCTGATAGGCGCCGTTGATGGTGTAGAGCCGGACGGCGTCCTCCCGGTTCATGGCCAGGTCGGGCCGGGCGCAGTAACCGTCGGCGGTGGTGCGGGTCAGGCAGAACTGCATGCCCTGCCGCCAGTTCATGGAGAAGCAGGTGGAGTCGGAGCCTCCGGTGAGGATGGCGCCCATGTCCGTGTAGGCCTGATAGTCGAAAATCTCTTCCTTGTCCGTGAGGACGGGGGTGTTCCAGCCGAAGACGATGTTGGCGGCGGTAGGCTGGATGGCGGCCAGGACGCCGTTTTTCACCATCTTGGCGGCCAGTTCCTTGGTGGTGTCGTCGCAATGGATCAGGAAGTGCCGCAGGTCCTTGCCGGGGTAGAGGCGGTTCGCCCGGGCGAAGCCCTCCACGCAGGCGTCCATGGACCCGCCGCCGCAGGAGTGGATGCAAACCTGCCAGCCCATGCGGTGGAGCTCAATGATGGTGCGCTGGACCTCCTGGATGAGCTCCTCCTCCTCCAGGCCCCAGGCGGTGACGAAGGAACCCTCGGGGCGGACGCCCTTGCGCTGCCAGGTGGGGCCTCCCAGGTCCACGAAGAACTTCACGGCGTCGGCCTTCACCCAGTTGCGGTCCTTGAACTCCGGGAGCCGGATGCGGTCCGTGCCCCGGATGATGGCGTCGTAGCTCTCCGCGCCCTGGATGGCGGAGAAGACGTTTACGGAGACCCGGGCGGTGAGCTCGCCCCGCTCCGCCATTTTCTCGTAAATTTCAATGGGACGGGTGCCCCAGGTGCCCCGGAACACGTGCTCGCCGCCCTCGCCCAGGATGTCGGTGTGGGAGGTGACGCCCTCTTTGTTCAGGGCCCGCTGCACGTTGCGGATGGCCTCCTCCAGCTCCGTGTCGGAGAGGATGGGACACTTTTCGCACAGGATGTTCTGGGCGCCCCACTCGTGGAAGCGGCCCACGGGCTCGCCCGCCTCGTCCCGGTCGATCATTCCCACGCTGGCGGGAATCTCGGGATAGTGCTTGTCAATGCCCGCCACTTCCAGGGCCTTGGAGTTGCAGACCATGGAGTGGAGGGAGAAGTCCGTGAGGACCACGGGAGTGTCGGGGGAGACGGGGTCCAGGTCATAGCGGTTCATGATGCGGCCCTCGGCGGCCAGCTCCTTGATGTTGCCGTCCACGAAGCCGCAGCCAAACACCCACTCGCCGGGGCCCGCCTTGGCGCAGGCGTCCTTGACCTTGGAGAGGATTTTCTCCATGCAGTCGTAAGAGGGGCCGGAGAAATCCAGGAACGCGGGGGACAGGGTGTATCCGGTGTGTACCGCGTGCATGTGGGAGTCGTTGGCGCCGGGCAGCACCAGCTTGCCTCCGGCGTCGATGACCTTGGTGTCCGGGCCAATGTAGGCTTCCATCTCCGCGTCGGTGCCGCGGTCGATGATCCAGCCGTCCCGGACGGCCACCGCCTCTACGTAGTTGAAATTTTGGTCAACCGTGGCGATTTTGCCGTTTTTCAGAACCAGATCCGCCTTTACCATTTTGATGACCTCCTCGTTTTTGGTGATTGCACAGAGTCCGGCAGCGGGCCGTCCTTCCATATTTTTACTTTACCGCATTTGCCGCAATCCCGCTTGTAAAAAACGGAACAGGCCCTATACGGCGGCAGCGGGGCACAAAATGTTCCTCTGGTAGCGGGTGGGGCTCTCCCCGATGTAGAGCCGGAACTCCCGGTTCATGTGGGATTGGTCGAAATACCCGTTCTCAAACACCATGTCCGCCAGTTCCGGCGCGTCCTCCCGGGACAGCATCCGCACGGCGTTCTGCACCCGGAGAATATTGGAATACCGTTTGATGGAAATTCCCAGGTCGTTTTTGAAGCGCTCCCGGCAGTAGCGGCCCGTGTAGCCCGTGTAGTCCGCCAGGGACTCGATCTTCATGTTCCCCATGAACTTGCAGAGCTTCAGTTCGGAAAACTCCACAAAATCCGGCTGGTAGTTCTCGTCCGCCAGGTATTCCAGGGCAAAGTCCCGGACTATCCGCACCCGCTCGCAGAAGCTGCCCGCTTGGTTCAGCCGGGCCAGGACCTGCCCGCAGGGGGTCAGGTCCTCCAGGGCCACCCGCTGTTCCCCTAGCTCCGCCCAGCGGCAGGCCAGGTTGCGCATCCCCTTGCTGCTGTAAGGCTTGAAGCCAAAATACACCGTGTCCGGCTCCAGCTCCAGGGAGATGGGGGAGGTCCGCACGCCGGAGACCACGGCGGCGGGAGCCTGGAGGCCCCGGCTGTCAAACCGGAAGAGGAAGTCCAGGCAGGCGTCGGGAATCACCTGGAGGGACCGCCGCTCGCCCCCCGTGCGGAATTCATAGCACAGGGCCAGGTTTTTCGCGGAATAGGGATTCCATTTGACAATCTGTTCCCGGTAGCAGAGCTGCCGCTTCATGTCGGGCTGCAAAGGCGCGATGGCCTCCTGAAGTCGCCGGGTATCCATGAATGAAAACCTCCCATCTTGTTCCACCGTCACACAACGCTTCCAGGTATCCGTGTCATCTGTCCCGCCCCGCTGGCGCGGTGTCCCGCAGCAGCAGGGAAATGAAGAACGAAAGCAGGTTCGTGAAGCCAAAGGCAAACAGGCTCCACTTCAGCCCGAAGGCGTGCCCCATCACCGGGTCCCCGCCGCCATAGGCCGCCGACAAGGCGGTGGTCAGCCAGCCCCCCAGCACCGGGGAGACAAAGCCCGCCGCAAAACCGCAGGAGGAGATCAGGGCAAAGGCCGCCCCCACCCGGGAGGGCGTCATCCCCTCCATCTCCATGGGCATGGCGTACATCACGGGCATCCACATGCCGTTCCCCAGGCCGAACACCGCCGCGCCGGCGATGCCCGCCCATACGGACAGGTCCATGCCCAGGGTCAGGAGCAGGATGCCCGCCAGCTTGAGAAGCTGGCCCGCCGAGAGAATGGGCTTGCGCATCCCCGTGGCGCTCATCAAAAAGCCCCCCAGGGCCCCGCCCGCCAGTCCCACCGCGGGGAAGGCCAGGGCCGCCCAAAGGCCCGCCTGGCTCTCGCTCATCCCCCCCGCCTCGGAGAGGAAGGTGGGCAGCAGCACCACAATGTAGGAGTAGCAAAAGAAATCCAGCACGAAAATCTCACACAGCAGCCGGATGTCCCGGTGGCGCAGCAAAAGGCCATAGACCCCGGCCTCCTCCGCCTCCGGCGGCGGGGCGGGCAGGTCCGCCTCCCGGACCAGCAGCACCCACAGGACCAGCGCCGCCAGCAGCGGCAGGCCCCAGATGCCCATGGAGGCCTTCCAGGACCCGCCCAGCCCCTCCGTCAGGGGGAGCATCAGGGCGAAGCTGATCACCGTGCCGATAAAGGGGAACATCCCGTTCAGCGTGTTCATCCTGGCCCGGCCCTTTTCGCCGTACCAGTTCATGATGGCGGACCCGATAAAGGGAATCGCCAGGCCGAAGCCCACGGAGAACAGCACCCGCCCGGCCAGGAACAGGGCGTAATTCACCGCGGCAAAATTCAAGAGGGTGCCCCCGGCCAGGAAGGCCAGGGCCCAGGTGAAAAGGCGCCGGGTGCCCCAGCGGCCCTCCAGCCGTCCCCCCAGCAGGGAGGCGGCGATGGTCATGGGGTAGATGACGGAGACACAGAGGTTCAGCAGCGCGTCGTTGCCCCCCAGGCCGTAGCCCTCCCGGAGCACGCCCAGGATTGGCGAGGGGGCCATCTGCAAAATGTAGCCGACGCCAATGGCCGGCACCGCCAGAGCCGTCACCAAGGGGAGTTTTTTCATCTTCATGCGGTTCACTTCCTTTTTTTACAAGGCTTTTGGGGGGAGCTGTGGGAAAATGGGGGTTAGGGAACATCGTTCCGTTCCCGAAACTTTAACCAAGGAGGACGTTTTGATGATGAGCAAAGAAGTGGAACAGGTCCGCGAGGTAATCCAGAGATACATCACTGGCACCTACCAGGCGGACGTGGAGATGCTGGCCGGGGTGTTCCATCCCCAGGCCCACATGACAGGCTACCTGGGGGACAACCTGCTGCTGGGCACGCCGGAGCCCTTCCTGCAGGACATAGGCTCCGCCCCCTCCATGGCATCCAAGGGGGACCCCTATCACGCGGAAATCCGGGAGCTTACCGTCACCGGGCACATCGCCACCGTGGTCCTCTATGAGACGGGCTTCCGGGGCGAGGGCGTGCTGGAGGACCACTTCCAGCTCCTCCTGGACGGCGGCAAATGGTCCATCATCTCCAAGAACTTCACCACCCTGTAAGCTACAGGGACAGGCCAGTCCCGCCCCTCCCTGCCAGTGCGCGGCGGGTCCGGCCATAAAGCCCCGGAGAAGAGGACAGGCCTTTCTCAATTTTCATCATACCCTATCTGTCGAAACGTGCATACTATCACAAGTGATAGTGCGCTTGATAGTTTTGACCAGACGATAAAATCCACAGCGGAACATTCTTGTGCGGAATCACAAAAACGGCGCCGTTTTCCCCCTCCCCCGGAATTTGTGAAACGGTGTGGCAGGAGCCATTCCCGCCTGGACGGGCTTGTGGTATACTGGAGCAAACCGGCGCGATATGTCCCTTCCCGTTCCCGCGAAAGAGAGGTCGCAGCCAAATGAAAGATTTTATGCCGCAGCTGCTTGTGCGCCCCCGGGTCAACCGACAGCTCGCGCACAGCTTTTCATATCCCCTGACCGTTGTGCAGGCCCCCATGGGCTTTGGAAAGACCACCGCCGTCCGGGAGTTCATCCGACTCAACCGCCTCTCTCCCATATTTCTCTCCCTGATGGGGGCCGGAAGCTCCCCCGCCTACTGCTGGGAACGGATCACCGCCAAGGTGCGGAAGGAGGACCCGGAACTGGGGAACCAGCTGTTGAGCCTGGGGTTCCCCTCGGACATTCCCCAAGTGGCCAAGATCGTGGAGCTCTTGGAGGACTGCGCCTTCCCCGAGCCGAAGTTCCTGTTCATAGACGACTACCAGCTGATTGACACCCCCCAGGTGGCGGACCTGCTGGCCGCCGTCGCCGGGGAACGCATCCCCAACCTGCACATCGTGCTGCTCACCCGGGAGATTTCCTGCCTCCCGGTGGAGGAGCTGGCCCAAAAGCAGCTCTGCTGGGTCATCTCCCAGGAGGAGCTGGGCTTCCGGCCGGAGGAGGTGGAATCCTACCTCCAGCTGATCCACACCCCTCTGCCCCGGGAAGAGGTAAACCGCATCACCCGCTGGACCGGGGGCTGGATTTCCGGCATCTACCTCCTGGGCCGGGGCCTCCAGCAGGGCATCCCCCGGCAGCGGGAAACCCTGAGCCGCTTAAACGGCAGCATTGACAAGCTGCTGGAGCTGAACCTGTACAGCACCTATGACGAAAAGACCCGGCGCTTTATGGAACAGCTCTCCTTCCTGGATGCCTTTACCCCGGAGCAGACCGCTTGCGTCTTTGACGATCCCACCGCCCCCGCCTTCCTTCTGTCCCTGGTGCAGGGAAACGCCTTCTTGTCCTACAGCCGCTCCGCCGAGGCCTACCAGATGACGGACCTCCTGCGGGAGTTCCTCCAGCGGAAGGCCCGGCAAAACGGCTTTGACCCCTCGGAGCTCTACCGCCGCATGGGCCGCTGGTTCCTGGCCCGGAACCGCCGCATCCTGGCCTATGACTACCTCTACCGGGCCGGGGACATTGAAACCATCCTGGAGACCCTGAACCGGGGGGACTACATTGACGTACACTTCGCCCAGTTCCCCCAGATTCACATGATCTTCGAGGGGCTCCCTGACGACGTGTTCTTCCGCTATCCCCTGGCGGCCCTGCGGCATATCCGGGTAAAGTCCCTCACCGGGAGCTTACAGGTGCGCCAGGACATGGCCCAGCTCCTCTCCCGGATTGAGCGGCACTACCTCCAGGTGGACATGGAGGAGGAGCGCCGCTCCTGCATCCTGGGGGAGATTCACAACACCTGGGTCCTGGCGTCCTTCAACGATTCCCGCGCCATGGTGGAGCACGCCGTCAAGGCGGTCTCCTTTTTCCGGGGGCAGTACTCCTGCCTCATCAGCAACGAGACGGAATTCACCTATGGCGCCAACAGCCTGCTCTACTCCTACTACACCCGGGCCGGGAGCCTCCGGGACACGGTGGATTTCATCTCCAAGAACTTCCACATTCTGGCCCAGGCGGTGGAGGGCTGCGGCTCCGGCAGCGAGTCCCTGATCCTGGCGGAGTACGCCCTGGAGACCGGGGACTTTGAAAGCGTCACCATCAACGCCTACAAGGCCATCTACGAGTCCCGGCTGTACCGCCAGGCCTGCATTGAGCTATGCGCCGCCTTCACCCTCTGCCGCCTGGCCATAGCCCAGGGCAAGCCCGCCGAGGCGGACCGCCTTCTGACCCAGCTCTCCGCCACGGTGGAGGCGGAGCACAACAGCGTGCTCAACACCACGCTGACCATCTGCGCCGCCTACCTGGACTGCTGCCTGGGCCGCCTGGAGCAGGTCCCCGCCTGGCTCCGGGAGCGGGACCTGGGCCACGGGTCCTTCATGTACCGGGGCCTGGGCTTCCACGATGTGGCGGTCTGTTTCGTCACCATGCGGGAGAAGCGCTATGTCCAGCTCCTGGTCTACTGCGACGCCCTCAAGCGGAACTGGGAGTCCTTCAGCTGCCAGATGGGCCTGATCTACCACCATATCTTCCGGGCGGCGGCGCTCTCCGCCATTTACGGCCCGGACCAGGGGGCCGCCGTGCTGTGCCAGGCCCTGGACGTGGCCATCCCAGACGGCGTGGTCATGCCCTTTGCCGAGTGCGCCGCAGAGGTGCTGCCCCTGCTGTCCCACCCGGTGGTGGCCCGGCGCTACCCGGCGGAGGCCCTGGAGGCGGTTTCCAGCCGCTGCCGGAGCTACCTGGAGGGCCTGTCCTCCCAGGGGCCGAAGCAGGTCCGCCTCAGCGAACGGGAGCTGGAGATTTTGCATCTCCTGAGCCAGAGCCTCAGCCACAGCGAGATTGCCGCCCAGGTGTATATCTCGGTCTCCACAGTCCGCTACCACATCAAAAACATCTACCAGAAGCTGGGCGTGAACAACAAGGTCTCCGCCCTGACCAAGGCCCGGGAGGCCGGGCTCCTGCGCTGAGGACCGCGGGAAGCCAAGCCCCCGTGCAACGGGCGGCCCGTCCCCGCCTTCAGGCGCGGCGAAGCGGCCCGCCAGCCCCATCTCCCTGCAAGCGGCCCCACTAAGCGGGGCCGCTTTTGCTGTGAAAACGAAACGAGGCGGCCCCCTTGGGGGCCGCCTCCGCGACTTCCTAAATTTACAATCCCGCCGCCCCGCCGCCTGTTATGATGGGAAGGGCGGAGCCGGATACGGAGGGACTTTCCCCTTCTGGAGCGGGCCTCCGCGACTACAAAGGAAACGAGGTCCTTATCATGCTGAACATCCAAATGTACCAGCGGGTCAAGCTGCTTTACGGAAACGGCTCTGTCCGGCAGACCGGAGAGCTGATGCAGTCCATGGGGGCGAAAAAGCCCTTCATCGTCTGCGACAAGGGCGTGGCCGCCGCGGGCATCCTCCAGAAGATCACAGAGAGCCTGGAAAAGGCGGGCATCTCTTACGTTCTCTTTGACGGCGTGGTCCCCGATCCCCCGGCGGACATGGCGGAACAGGCCGCGGCCCTCTGCAAGGCGGAGGGCTGTGACAGCACCATCGCCGTGGGCGGCGGGAGCTGCATGGACACGGGAAAAGCCGTCAACATGATGCGCTTCAACGAGGGGCCCATCCTGCGCTTCACGGATTTCAGCACGCCCATGAACCCCTCTCCCGGCCTGGTGTGCGTCCCCACCACCTCCGGCACGGGCAGCGAGGTCTCCGATGGGCTGGTCATCTCCGTGCCCAACGGCGCGAAATGCCCCATGCTGGCCACCAACGCCATGGCGGATTACGCCATCATCGACCCGGAGCTGATGGTGGGCATGCCCCCCAGGCTCACCGCCATGACGGGCCTGGACACCCTGACCCACGTGGTGGAGTCCTACACCACCAACGTCACCAACGACCTCATCGGCTTCTTCACGGAGAAGGTCATTGACGAGGTGGTCCGCTGGCTGCCCGTGGCCGTCAAGGACGGGCAGAACCTGGAGGCCCGGGGCCGCATGGCCGTTTGCTGCTGCGTGGGCGGCTGGATGCTGGGCTATGGCCACACCAACGCCGGGCACTCCATCAGCCACGTGCTGGGCTCCCTGTTCCACGTGCCCCACGGCGCGGGCTGCGGCTTCGCCATGCCCTACGTGCTGGAGTTCAACGCCCCGGCCATTCCCGGCCGGGTCCGCGTTGTGGCAGAGAAACTGGGAGCCTCCTTCACCGGAAACGAGACGCCGGAGGAGATCGGCGCCAAGGCCCGGGACGCCGCCCTGCGCTTTGTTTACGGCGAGGCGGGCCTGGAGCGGCCCAAGGCCTTCCCCTATGACGAAAGCCTTTTTGACGAGGCCGCCCAGGCCATCTCCGAGGAGATGTTCCAGGCCTTCCAGCCCCGGAAGATGGAGAAGGCGGACGCCCTGGAAATTTTGAAGAAAATCTACGCCTGATCCCGGTGCCAAGAGCGGGCGGGGCTTTTAAAAGCCCCCGCCCTCTTCGGCGCAGGAAAGGCGCGGCCCAGCCCCATCCGGACAAGCCTTGCAAGCCTGCCCGGATGGGGCTGGTTCTTTTACCGCTGGCCAGGGCATCCCCCGTCCCCCAAGCGGACAGAGATCATGGTCGCCGCGTTTTTCTCCTGGCCGTTCAGAATGAACCCCGCCAGGTCGCAGGCGTAAAAACTCCCCTCCGCCGGAAGGTGTTGTTCCGCAATATACGCGCACAGGGCGTCATAGCCTCCGGAAATGTCCCATCGGCCCCGGCAGCAGAGGTACAGGTAATTCCCGGCGGGCTTCTCCAGATAGCCGGGGACCTCCGCCCGCCGCTGGATCCGGGTATAGAGATGGCTGATGGTCCCCGCTTCCGCCCGCTCCCCGGGGCGGTGGACCGCCCCCAGCTGGTAATCCGTCTGGAGCCCGTACTTCCGGCACAGCGCCCCGCACCGCTCCAGCACGGTAATGAGCCGCGCCTCCTCCCCGGCGGAGGGGTCCAGCTCCCCTTCCAGCTCCTCCGCCGGAAGGGCCAGCAGGTGCTCCCGCTCAAACCAGGCCGTCTTGGGAACCATGTCCGGGGCCGTGCCCAGGCACAGGTTGCGGATCATCCCGGACAGCGCGAAGTCCATCGCCTCCAGCTGCTCCCGCTCCCGCTCCAGCTGCTCCCGCTGGGCCTGGAGCAGGTCCAGCGTCTCCGCGGCGTCCTGCCGCTGGAGGCAGAGCCGGATTTTCTCCAGGGGTGTCCCGGTGCGGCGGAAAATGGAGATGGCGTAAAAGTCATAAAACTGTCCAGCGTCGTAGTAAAAATACCCGTTCTCCCCCCGGTGGGCCGGAACCAGCAGGCCAATGTCCTTGTAATGCCGCAGGGTTTCCTTGGTCGTGCCGCACAGGGCGGCGAAGCTCCCAGAGGACAGCCAGCCCGTTTTCCGTTCCATGCGCATTTCCTCCCGATTTTTAAAATTTCCCTCTTGACTGCGTGGCAGCCACACGGTTTATGATACCTCCTGCAAGGAATTTTTACAAGCCCAAGGGGAAACTTAAACCACGAGAACCACACGGAGGTATCAAAATGGAAATTGGATGCAGCAGCTTTACCTGGGAAACCAAGGACGGGCGCCACCTTTTGGGGCGGACCTACGACCAGTTTGGGGACCTGCGGGCCAACCGGGTCCTGGCCGTGCCCAGGGGTACGCCCTGTTCCCCCGGCCTCCGGGCAGAGGAGGGCGCGCCCCGGGCCCGGTACGGGTACACGGGCATGGCGGTGCTGGGCTTCGGGGAACCGATCCTGGTGGACGGCGTGAACACTGCGGGGCTCATGGGGGCCCTGCTCCACTACCCGGAGTACGCAGCCTACCAGGAGGCCCCGGGACCGGGAAGGACGGCGGTCCACCCCGGTCGGCTCCTGGCCTGGCTTTTGGGCCAGTGCGCCGGGGTGGAGGAGGCCCTGGAGGCCCTGGACGCCCTGGACCTGGTGGACGAGCCCATCCAGAACCGGCCCCTGCCCGCCCACTATCTTCTCAGCGGCCCGTCGGGGGAGGCCGTCATTCTGGAGCCGGACGCCGGGGGCCTGTCCATCCATCGGCGGACCATTGGCGTGCTGACCAACAGCCCCGGTTACCTGTGGCACCGGACCAACCTGCGGAACTACGTGGGCGTCACCAACCTGCCCAAGGGCCCCCAGGTTCTTGGGGGCCTGGAACTCCGGGAGTTTGGCGAGCGGCTGGGGGGCGGTTCCGGCCTGCCGGGGGACTATTCCTCTCCCTCCCGCTTTGTGCGGACGGCCTTTATGAAGGAGTGGTCCGTCCCAGGGGCGGACGAGCTGGACGGCGTATCCCGGATGTTCCGGGCCTTCGCCCCCGTGGACATTCCGGAGGGCCTGGCCAAGGCCGGACCCGGCTATGAGGCCTATGAGCAGACCCTCTGCACCAGCGTTATGTGCGCCGAGAGCGGCGCCTACTACTTTGCCCCGTCCTGGAACCGCCGCATCTCCGCCGTCCGGCCCCTGGCGGAGGGGGAGGCGGCGCGGTCCTTCAGCCTGGGGGACCGCCAGGACGTGGATTACCGGAATTGAGGAGGCCCCCATGGACGCCAAACTGGATTCGTACCACCGTCCCGTAACGGGAGGGAACCTTTTGCGCTTTGCCCTGCCCACCATCGCCATGACGGTGTTCAACACCTTCTATACCATGGTGGACGGCCTCTTTGTCTCCAACCTCATCGGCACCGCCGCCCTGTCCGCCATCAACCTGACGGCTCCGGCCATCGGCCTGATCACCGCCGTGTCCGGGATGCTGGCCACTGGCGGCAGCGCCGTGGTGATGAAGAAAATGGGCGCGGGCCAGGTGCAGGAAGCCCGGGAGGACTTCACCCTGCTGATTTTGGCCAACGCTGCGGCGGGGGCCCTCATGATGGCCCTGGGTTACGGCCTGATGGACGCGCTGCTGGGAGCCATGGGGCTGTCGGAAGAGGTCCTCGGTTACTGCCGGGCCTATCTCGAGGGTTATCTGCTCTTCACCATCCCCATTCTCCTGATGTACAACTTCTCCCTCTACCTCATCGCGGCGGACCGGGCCAGGCTGTCCCTGGCCTGCACCGTGGCGGGCGGCGTCACCAACATCGTCCTGGATTACGTCCTTATCGCCCTGGCGGGCCTGGGCATCCGGGGGGCCGCCATTGCCACAGGGCTGGGGTATTCCCTCACCGCCCTGGCGGGCCTCCTAGTCTTCCGGAAGCGGGACAGCCTCCTCCACTTCCGGCGTCCGGTGTTCCGGGGGGGCGTGCTGGTCCACGCCTCCGCCAACGGCCTGTCGGAGCTGGCCACCTCCTTAGTCTCCGGTATCACCACGCTGCTGTTCAACCTGGCCATGCTGGACTACATAGGGGAGGACGGCGTGGCGGCCATCACCATCATCATGTACGTCCTCATGTTCGTCAGCGCCCTGTTCATCGGCTACTCCTACGGCGTGGCCCCCATGATCAGCTATTACCACGGGGAGCAGAACCACGGGAAGCTGCGGAAACTGGTAGGCTTCAGCGTGAAGTTTATCCTGGGGGCCTCCGCCTTCTGCGCCGCCGTCTCCATCCTGTTCACCCCGGCGCTGGTGGGCGTCTTCACCCGGCCGGACAGCCCGGTCTACTCCCTGGCGGTGACGGGGAACCGCCTGTGCTCCATCGCGCTGCTCTTTGTGGGGCTGAACGTCTTTACCAGCAGCATGTTTACCGCGCTGTCCAACGGGACCGCTTCCGCCGCGCTGGCCTTCTCCCGGTCCTTCCTGTTCACCGTGGCCTGCATCCGGCTGCTGCCCGTCCTCCTGGGCGGGGTGGAGGGCGTCTGGCTGGCCACCCCGGCGGCGGAGCTGCTGGGGGTTCTCATGGCGGCGGCGCTAATGTGGAAATACCGGAAGCGGTACGGGTATTGAGGCCGGAAAACAAGGGCGGGTGCGTTCCCAAACGCCCCGCCCTGCTCCCCCCGGTTCTCCAGGAGGAGCGCCTCAGCCCTCTTTTTCCATCATGATCTCCAGAATCGTCCGGTCCGTCTCCACCATGCCCGGGACGCTGACCCGGCCCATGTTCCGGATGGCCTGTTCCGGCGCCGCGGCGCAGATGCCGTCGCTGGCCGGGAGCACCACGCCCTCCATGGCCAGGTGGGCGCACATCAGGGCCGCGTTGGCGGCGGTGGCCAGCTTCAGGGCGCAGCCGGTCTTTCCCCCGTCGCAGACCATGCCCGTCAGGTCCCCGCTCATGTTGATGATGGTCCCCCCGATTTGCTCATCCGTGCCCCCCATCAGCCAGACCATGGCGGCGGAGGCGGCGGTAGCGGCGGAGACGCCGCAGCCGCAGGTGGCGGACAGCTTCCCGGTGAAGAGCTTGATGTACACATTCAAGGTATGGGAGAAGGCCAGGGCCTTCTCCAGCCGCTCCCGGGAGGCCCCCAGGTGCCGGGCCATCTCCGCCACGGGGATGACGGCGGTAATCCCGTGGTTCCCGCTGCCCGCGCTGCTCATGACGGCGTAGGGGCACCCGCTCATGCGCCCCTCGGCGCTGGCGGCCACCCGGGTCATGACGCGGCTGAACAGGTTGTCCCCCATGTTCCCGGAGGCCATCTGCCGTTTCAGGGCCCCGGCGATGCCGATGCCCGGGCCGTGCTCCAGGCCGTAGTCCGCCAGGCCCTGGTTCAGCTCCACGCCCTCCAGCATGAAGGCCAGTTCCTCCTCCGTGCACTGCTCTACCAGGGAGCGGATCTCCGCCACCGTCATGGCCTTCAGCCTGTCGTGGAGGGCGTCGCCCCCCTTGGCGGACCAGGGCTTCTCAAAGAGGACCTCCCCGTTCCGCTCTGTGCGGATGATATTGGAATGGGTGCCCCGGATGACGCTGGTCCCGGTCCCCTGGTCCGTAACCACCTCCGCCCGGGCGTAGAGCTGGGCCTCGCCGTGCTGGATGGACACGTCCACCCGGCCCTCCTCCACCAGCCGGAGGGCCTGGGCAGAAAGGTCCCCGTTCAGGTCCTCCAGCAGCTTGAGCCCCTTTTCCGGGTTGCCGAGCCCGGCGCCCAGGGCGGCGGCGTACTTCAGCCCTACCTGGGGGAAGCCGGGAATGCCCACGCTCATGCCGTTTTTGTACACACCGGGGCTGACCTCCAGCCGGACGGAGACGATCCCGCCTCCTGCGGCGTGGCGGGCAGCGGCGGCGGCCAGGGCCACGCAGACTGGCTCGGTGCAGCCCAGGGCGGGAACCACCTCCTGGTGCAGCAGGGCCAGCAGCTCTTCTTTGGTCATCATGGGAAAGCTCCTCTCTATAATTATAATAGTATCGTATGGAACGCAGTTGTTTCCATTGTACCATAAAAGCAATTCCCGTGCCGGATATATTTCCGGTCTTTCTGCCAAAATTCCCCGCAAAGCCTTGCAAAACGGCGGCGGCTGTGATTAACTGGTCAAAAAACTGGTTAAAGGGGAGTTTTTATGCCGCCTAAAAAGAAAATTTCCGTCATTGCCCTGGACCCCCGGGCGGGGGAGTCCTACAAGTCCGACATCGCCAAGCTGTTTTCGGAGGTGGCGGAGATTTCCGTTTTCTCCATGCTGGACGGCAGCGCCGCCGGGGCACTGGACCGGGCGGACCTCTTCGTGGCCTCCACCGACGCCTATGGTTCCCCGGAGGAACTGATGCGCCACATTCCCATTGACAGCCAGACCATGGCGGTGGAGGTGTCCTTCCGCTGGAGCGAGCTACGGAAGCTCAAGGAGCTTCCCGCGGGCAGCCGGGTGCTGTTTGTCAACATGACCCAGACCATGGCCCGGGAGGCCATCGCCCAGCTGGAGCAGTTCGGCGTCACCCACATTCACTGGATTCCCTTCTATCCCGGCGCGCCGGAGGTCCCAGGGGTCCGCATCGCCGTGACCCCGGATGAGCTCCGCTACGTCCCGCCGGGGATGGACACGGTCATCGACCTGGGCCAGCGGGTCTGCACCTCCGGCATGATGATCGAAATCGCCCTCCGCCTGGGGCTGGAAGCCCTGCTGGAGGGACCCGCCTTCCAGGAGTACGCCCGGGAGGTGGCCACCAGCAACTACAGCTTTGACCGGATGTTCGCCCGGTCCATCCGGCTGGAGAGCCAGTTCCACATTTTAATGGAGAGCCTGGAGGACGGCGTGGTGGGCGTCAACGAGAAGGGGGAGATTTTCGCGTGCAGCCTCCACGCGGAGGAAATGACCCTGGTCAGCGCCCCGCTGGTCCAGGGACGCCGCTGCGAGGAGGTCTTCCCCTATATTCCCTTCGCCCAGTGCATGCAGGGCCGCCGCTCCCTGCCCGCCAAGGCGGTAAGGGTGGGGGGCGTAAACCTCAGCGTAGAAGTGGTCCCCGTCATCCGGCAGAACGCCTGCATCGGGGCCTTCGCCCTCCTCCAGCGGTTCAACGACGTGGAGGCCCGGCAGAGCGAGCTGCGGAGCCAGCTCTTCCACAAGGGCCATTACGCCAAGTACAGTTTCGGCGACGTGGTTGGCCAGTCGGAGGCGGTCCGAAAAACCAAGGAAACCCTGGGCCGCATGGCCCTCAGCGAAAGCCCGGTCCTGCTGATCGGGGAGACGGGCACCGGGAAGGAGCTCTTCGCCCATGCCGTCCACCAGGCCAGCCGCCGGGCGGAGGGCCCCTTTGTGGCCATCAACGTGGCGGCATTTCCGGAGAACCTCCTGGAGAGCGAGCTCTTTGGCTACGAGGAGGGGGCTTTTACCGGGGCGAAGAAGGGCGGGCGGCCCGGCCTCTTCGAGCTGGCCCACCGGGGGACCCTCTTTTTAGATGAGGTGGAGGGCATGAGCCCCGCCCTCCAGATCAAGCTCCTCCGGACCCTCCAGGAGCGGGAGGTCATGCGGGTGGGGGGCAACCGGATCATCCACGTGGACGTCCGCATCGTGGCCGCCACCAACGAGGCCCTGGAACAAAAGGTCCGGGAAGGCAGCTTCCGCCGGGACCTCTACTACCGCCTCAGCACCCTGCCCGCCCTCATCCCGCCCCTGACGGAGCGGGGGGACGACATGTTCCTCCTGGCGGAGCATTTCCGCCGGGAGTTAGGGGGCTCCTTCCGCCTGACGGAGCCCGTGAGGGACTTCTTCCGCCGCCACGCCTGGCCGGGAAACATCCGGGAACTGCGGAACGCGGTGGAGTACTTCATCTATACTGGCCATGAGGACATCGGCCTGGAGGACCTGCCCCCCACCCTGTTCCTCTCCAGGGAAACGCCCCTCCGCCTCCCACACGCCGCGGCCCCGCCGGACGGGGAATCCTCCGGCGCCTTCCGCTTCATCCTCTCCAGGCTCTACGAGGCCTCGGAAACCGGGGCCTCCATGGGCCGGGAGACCCTTCTAAGACAGGCCCGGGAGGCCCATGTCCCCCTTTCCCAGCGGGAGGTCCGGGATATTCTGGCGGACATGGCGGCCCAGGGGCTGGCCCGGGTCAGCCGGGGCCGGGGCGGCAGCCGGCTCACCCCCAAGGGCCGGGCTCTGTGGGAAAACGGTCAAAGTTAAAGAAATTTAACCAATAAAATCAATCTAACCAATTTATGCCCGGTTACCGCAGGCGCAGCCCCCGGTCCCGCCCGTTTGACCCCCGGGATGGGTTTTGGCAATTTGCCAAAATCGATCCCGGGGGTTTTGTACGCCCTCCCAATTTCTTTTAAAATTTGGCGCGGCCCCGGCGCCAGCCCGTTGAATGGCGCGGTTTTTGCTTTAATAATTTGCCAAACGCCGCGAACATAGGATCATCTCAAGAAAGGATGCGAGATCATGCGATACGATTTTGACCAGGTGATAGACCGCAGTGGAAATCTCTCCGCCAAGTATGACGAGCGGCTCCAGAAGTTCGGACGGGACGACGTGATTCCCCTATGGGTGGCGGACATGGACTTCCGGACCGCCCAGCCCATCATCGACGCCCTGAAGGCCCGGGCGGAGGAGGGGCTCTGGGGCTACACCGCCCGGCCCGCCGGCTATTTTGAGGCCATCCGGGACTGGCAGGGCCGCCGGAATGGCTGGACCCCGGACACGGGCCTCATGAGTTTCTGCCTGGGGGTGGTCCAGACCCTCAGCGCCATGGTGCAGCTCTACACCCCCCAGGGGGGCAATGTCCTGATCCAGACCCCGGTGTACGGCGAGTTTTACGACATGGCCGAGTTCGCCGGGCGGCGGGTCATAGAGAACCAGCTGGTGGAGCGGGACGGGACATGGGCGGTGGACTGGGCGGACTTCGAGGCCAAGCTCCAGGAGGCGGACCTCTTCCTGCTGTGCAGCCCCCACAATCCCCTGGGCATCGTCTGGCCGGAGGCGGACCTCCGCCGGATGATGGAACTGTGCTTGCAATACCACGTCCTGGTGGTCAGCGACGAGATTCACTCCGACCTGGTCTTCCATGGGAAGAAGCACATTCCCGCCGCCTCTTTGTCCCCGGAAATTGCCGCCAACGTGGTCACCGGAATTTCCGGCACCAAGACCTTCAACCTGGCGGGGCTCCAGGCCAGCGCCGTGGTCTTCCCCACCCGGCACATGAAGGAGAATTTCGATCGTTTCTGGATGAACATGGACATCCACCGGAACAACGCCTTCTCCGTCACCGCCATGGAGACGGCCTTCCGGGAGGGGGAGGAGTGGCTGGACCAGCTGCTGCCCTACCTCTCGGAGAACTTCGACTTCGTGGTGGATTACTGTGAACAGCACATTCCCAAGATCAAGACCTACGCCCCTGACGCCACCTACCTCATGTGGCTGGACTGCCGGGCCCTGGGCCTGGGCGCGTACTTCGCCAACCTTGTCGGCGAATTCGGGCCCCAGCTCCTCAGCGATTATGGCCGCTCCATGGTGGTGTACTATCCTCTGTGCCTGCTGTACGTGGTGGTATTCTTCCCCTTGTACGCCCTGTTCGCCGGGGGAAAAACCGGACTCCGGCGGATGCTGAAACACATCTTCACCCCCGCCGTCACGGCCTTCGCCACCCAGAGCTCCGCCGCCACCCTGCCCGTGAACAAGGAAGCCTGCGACCACATCGGCGTGCCCAAGGATGTCAGCGACCTGGTGCTGCCCATGGGCTGCACCATGCACATGGACGGCTCCGTCCTCAGCTCCATTGTGAAGATCGCCTTCCTCTTCGGCATCTTCGGCATGCCCTTCTCCGGCGCGGGCACCTACGCCATGGCCATCGCCGTGGCCATCCTCAGCGCCTTTGTCCTCTCCGGCGCCCCCGGCGGCGGGCTGGTGGGAGAGATGCTGATTGTCAGCATGTTCGGCTTTCCGGCGGAGGCCTTCCCCCTCATCGCCACCCTGGGCTTCCTCTTCGATCCCGCCGCCACCTGCCTCAACGCCGCCGGGGACACCATCGCCTCCATGATGGTCACCCGGTTGGTGGAGGGAAAGAACTGGCTGGAGAAGAAGACGGGCGGCCAGTGAGCGGGAGGAAACACGGCAAAACGCGCAATCCAATGAAACAGGAGTTTTGAGCACGAACGTACTGGAACCCCCAAACGCCCCGGGGCCATCGGCCCCTATTCCCAGGGTTTTGAAAGGAAGGGCCTTATCTTCACCTCCGGCCAGATTCCCGTGGCCCCCGCCACCGGGGAGGTGCCCCTGGCATCGCCGCCCAGGCGGAGCAGAGCTGCAAGAACGCGGGGGCCATCCTGGCCGCTGCGGGCAGCAGTTTTCACAAGGTCTTCAAGACCACCTGCTTCCTGGCCGACATGGGCGACTCCGCCGCCTTCAACGAGGCCTGCGCCAAGTTCTTCCCCTCGAAACCCGCCCGCTCCTGCGTGGCCGTAAAGGCCCTGCCCAAGGGCGTCCTCTGCGAGATCGAGGCCGCTGCAGAGCGGTAAGCCCCAGAACACCCAGCCGCTTTTCATCATCCATTCATCAATTTAAAAAAGGAGACCATACATCATGAACGTTACGGTAATTGGAAGCCACCTGTGCCCGGACACCCTGTACGCCCTGAACCGCCTCAGCGAGGCCAAGGCGGAGATCGATTTCAAGAACCTCTCCGCCAGCCTGTCCGACCTGAAAACCTACCTGGCCCTGCGGCAGGACAGCCCGGCCTATGCCGATATCCGGGAGAAGGGCGGCATTGGGATTCCCTGCTTCATTCTGGAGGACGGAAGCGCCACCCGGGACCTGGACGCAGTTTTGAAGTAATGGGCAGCCCCGCTCTCTGGCAGCACGCCGGAGAGCGGGGCTTTTGGTTTTTAAAAAGGAGAACCTGAACAAGCGAACAGACCTTTGACCAGAGCGGAATTAGAAGTTCCGAAAAATTTGAAGGGCGTTTTTTAGGAGAAATCCCAGTTGACATTACGCCTCCAACTGTATACAATGTACTTGAAAACGATTTCAAAAAGAGCCACTTGGAAAGGAACCGGCAGTGAACACGTTTTGTTCCAGCGTCGGAAAGGCTGCTCTATGGCAAAGATTGAAGATGTAGCGAAATTAGCTGGCGTCTCCCCGGCTTCGGTCTCGAGATTTTTGAATAACCGGAATCTGCTGCGGGACACCACCGCTGAGCGGATCCAGGATGCCATTACAAAGCTCAATTACTCTCCCAACCCTATAGCCGTAGGACTGCGGACCAAACATACAAAGATGATCGCGTTCATCATTCCCACTATGAACAATCTATACTATATCGAGCTCTTCAACGATATTCACCGGCTTTGCACCGAATACGGCTATACCCTTTGCCTGTATTCCGTGGAGGAAGACCTGGATTTGCTGAAGAAGATACTAGGGGAGCTCTCTGAGTTTCAATATGAGGGCGTTATCATCAGCTACCTGGACGAACCGGAAATTTTTGACAAGATTTGCCGCCTGCGGTGCCGAATGCCCGTGGTTTTGATATCCGCAGACAGCGGTAAGACGGACTTTGACGTGGTTTATTTGGAAGTGCGGGATGCCACTTATCAGGCTACAAAGTTCTACATTGACCATGGATACCGTCGCGTAGCCTTTATTGGCGGCGGATTTTCAGACGGGCTGCGGATTGTCATTAAAGAGAAAAAGCGCGGCTATGAGAAAGCGGTGCAGGAAGCGGGATGCCCTGTGCTCCTTGACATCCCAAAGGGAAAAACGTTTTCTGACGCTCCGGATAATATGACCGCGGGCGTCTTGGGCGCTCATGATATGATGGCGCTGCCGGAGCCCCCGGATTCCATTCTTTGCAGCCTGGATATCATTGCTATCGGCGTTTGCCGCTACCTGTCGGAAAATGGATACTGCGTTCCAGAGGACGTAGCCGTCACCGGGTTTTCCGGTACCACGCTGGCAAACATATATAATCCCGCCATCTCCACAATCGTCCAGCCCCTGAACGAAATGGCCCGGGCCGCCTTGGATCTCCTGCTGAGGAGGATCAAGGACCCGGAAAGCGACCCGGTGCGGCGGTCCTTCTGCGCCTCGCTGCGCGTGTGCCGCCAGTTTAAGAACAGATGAATCTCTCATCTGTTTACCTCACTTTGAAAACGATTTCAATTTAAGTTTTTTCTGTTTTCCTCCTTTCTCTACGGTTTTACATTTTAAACCGGATATTTCCCCGTATGAAATAGCCTGGAGAACATCCCGTTCCGCAAGCTGCAAACGAATGCGGGATCTTCTATTGCATGCCACACATATATAACCATTCTACAAAATAGGGCGATTCTCTATGCCGTAACTCTGCCAAAAGGAAGAAGGAACTTCTGCTATAAACATAATCAAACTATTCTCAAAAATGAAATCGTTTTCAAAGGAGATGCTTACATGAAAATCAGCTGTTTGCCTGTGTCTTTATTTGATGACATCTGCTCAGGGCGGATGAGCCTCCAGGCCTGGGCGGAAGCCGCGAAAGAAATCGGATATGACGGCATCGACCTGAGCTTGCTGATGCTCACCGCTCACACGGAGACCTACCTTCAGCGCATACGCCGGGAGCTTGACCGGGCCGGGCTTCCAGTGGTTATGGCAACCACTTATCCGGATTTCACCCATCCCGATCCGAAGCAGCGGCAGAGAGAGGCGGACTATTTAGCCCGGGACATCGCGCTATGCGATCAGCTTGGAATCCGTTATCTCCGCGTTCTGGCCGGACAGGCCCATCCAGAAGTGAGCGAGGAGGCGGGTGTCGCCCTTGCGGCGGAGCACCTTCGGCAGGCGGACGCGGCGGCCGGAAAATACGCAGTGCGGCTGCTCTATGAGAATCACGCGAAACCGGGAGCCTGGAGCAAAGTTGATTTCAGCTATCCGATTGACATTTTCTTCCGAATATTTGACCAGCTCAAAGATACGGGCATTCTCCTAAACTTTGATATCGGTAATATTGTTGCCCAAAACCGGGAGCCGCTGCCCATTTTGGAGCAGGTAATTGACCGGGTGGAGACGGTGCATATTTCGGATATGTCCGCCTATGGAAAATTTGACCCTGTGGAAATCGGAACCGGGGTCTGCCCGATCCAGGATATTTTGAAGCGGCTAAAAGAATACGGCTTCCATGGATGGCTCTGCATCGAGGAGGCCAGCGGCCACGGTTTAGCCGGAATTGCCAGCGCTTGGCGTTATGTGCATAATCTGGTCCATGAGCTGTAAACTACTTTTTTAGTTCAATAATTCCCTCGGGAATGAATTGATAAAACACGATGAAAAGGAGATACCCAACATGAAAAAGCGTTTCTTAGCTCTGTCCCTGGCTCTGCTTATGACACTTTCCCTGTTGACTGGCTGCGGAGGGAAAACGCCCGCTCCCTCAGCCCCCGCTCCCGAAACGAAAACGGACCAGCCCGGCGGCGCTGGCCCTGCGGATACCCTGAAGCTGACGTACGCCACCGCAGAGCAGGCCAATATGGCGGCTGGACAGACCTCCTATTGGGTTGTCGAACAGATTGAGACCCGAAGCGAAGGGCGTATTGACATCGACCATGTGGGTGAGTCCCAGCTGGGCACCGATGCGGACCTGATCGTACAGCTGCTGGACGGCACGCTGGATATCGTCGCCGTTGGCACCAGCGCCTTTTCATCCTACACAACGCTGTTTGACGCGGTCCAGGCCCCATTCCTGCTGAACGGCTATGAAGATGAGTACAAGCTCTTCACCTCGGAGGAGTTCCTGTCCATCGTCGCAGAAGTCGAGGAAATGTTTGACATTAAGTTCCTGGGCTTTGCGGAAAACGGCTTCCGCCAATTCGCCACGGTCACCCGTCCCATTACCTGCGTAGCCGACCTGAAGGGGCTGAAAATGCGGGTCATCAATACCAATATGCTGACCAGTTACATGTCCGCCCTGGGCGCGAATCCCACAACACTGGCCTATACGGAAATTTACTCTGGGCTCCAGAACAAAGTCATCGATGGAGAGGAAATCAATATCAGCTCCTGCGCCAGCCAAAAGCACTATGATGTCGTGAAATACATTTCTGTGGCGGATATGTACTGCTTCCCCGCCACTTACTGGATGTCCGGAAAAACCTACCGCGCCATCCCGGAGGAAAATTTCAATCTGATCAAACAGTGCTTTATGGACGGCGCCGAGCGGTGCTTCGACACGCTTCTGTATGAACTGGACGACGCCTTCCTCCAGGAGTGCATAGACGCCGGCGTAGCCGTTAACTATATTGAAGGCGCGGCCCTGAAGGAATTCCAAGACATTGCGGAGCCCTTCCTAAGCGAGGCCCGGGAGTCCGATCCCAAGGTCGCGGCAATGATTGACTACGCATTGTCCATCCGGGACGCCGGGTAAGCGGTTCTTCTGGCAAATGGTGAAGCGCTCTTATCTATGCGACAGGGAGGTGTGTCTCGTTTGAAAGCGTTTCAAAAAGTAGTGAATTTCTTTTATAAGGCCATTATGTACACGGTATCCGCCGCGCTGGCGGTTATGATTATGGTGGCCTTCATAGAGGTGGCCAGGCGGTACCTTCTGGGGAAGTCCTACATCTGGGCCGATGATTTGATTCGTTACCTAATCGTCTACGTAGGGTTTGTGGGCGGCGCCGCCGCATATAGGGACAATAACCTGGCGTCCCTGGACCTGGTCACGCGGCTGTTCCCTCAGAAGGCCCAGCTCATCCTGGAACTTGCGGTCAATACCATCGTCACAGGGGCCATGGTCTTCCTGCTCTGCTACTCGGTTCAGGCCGTCAGCGCTCCCAGCATCAAGCATTCCGTCGGCGTCGGCCTGAAAATCCCGCTGTGGATTCCCTACATGACCTTGCCAATCGGCTTCGTCATTATGGTGCTGTTTTCCGCAGAGAAGTATATAGGCCTTTTTAAGCGGCTGCTGAAAGGAGGTTCCGGAGAAGAATGTTCGTAATCGTATTGTGCGTGTTTTTCGGCCTGCTCCTTCTGGGCGCGCCCATCGCCTTTGTGCTGGGGCTGACTGGCATCTCCCATCTGGCGCTGATGTCCTTCGACTATTTTTCCGTGATTCCCCAGCGGATGTTCGCCGGAATCAATATTACCAGCCTCACCTGCATTCCCTTCTTTATCGTGGCCGGGGAGCTGATGAACGGCGGAGGCGTCACCCGCAAGCTGTTGGATTTCGTCATGGAAATTGTGGGCTGCATCCGCGGCGGGCTGGCGTACTGCACGATCTTTACGGCGGCTCTGCTCTCCGCCATTCTCGGCAGCAGCAACGCCGTCTCCTCCATTCTCTGCAACGTCATGATTCCGGATATGGAGAAGACGGGATACGATAAGGAGTTCAGCGGGGCGCTGATTGCTGCCGCCGGAATGCTGGGTCCCATCATTCCGCCCAGTACAACCTTTATTTACTATAGCGTGCTCACGGGGTGTTCCGTCAAGATGCTGTTCATGGCAGGCATTATCCCGGGCATACTCATTGCCCTGGCTTACTGCGTGGTGGTCCGGGTATACATCCGCAAACACGACCTGCCCAGGGTGTTCGACCGGATCAGCCTGCGGCGCCTCCTCTGGTCCTTTGTGCAGGCCATTCCCGCCCTGCTGGTTCCCGTGGTCATTGTCGGCGGCGTGATGGCGGGGATATTCACACCCACGGAATCCGGAGCCGTCGCCTGCTTCATTGCCCTAATCGCCGGATTGATCTACAAAAGCCTCTCCCTGCGGGAGATTCCGCAGATGCTGCTCCGGGCGGCGAAATCCTCGGCTTCCATCATGTTCATCATCGCCTGCGGGAACATCATCGGTTGGTCCATGGCCGTCGATGGAATCCCTGTCATGATACAAAACGCAATTTTGAGCCTTACCAGCAATTACTATGTGATCATCGCGTTGATGCTTGTCATCTTGATTATCGTGGGCTGCCTGATGGAATCTACTGCCGCCATGCTGATTTTCTCCACGGTCTTTCTGGGCCTCGCCACCGCCATCGGCATGGATACGCTGCACTTCGGCCTGGTCTTCTGCCTGATGCTGGTCCTGGCCCTGGTAACTCCGCCAGTGGGCATGACGCTCTTTGTCACGGCCAATGTCGCAGGCCTGGAAGTGCGGAGCATCAGCAAGGCCATTATCCCCTTCGTTGGCGCGGCGTTTTTGGTGATCGCGCTGATTGCGTATTTCCCCAGCCTGGCGCTGTGCCTGCCCCGGCTGTTCCTGGGGTATGGGACGGTATAAATTTAAGGAGGTTGAAATTATGAGAGAGGGCTTTCTAAACGGCGTCATCGACATGCATCTTCATGCGGGGCCGTCGGTGGCGGACCGTTACGTAGACGGCGCCGAGATGATGCAGCTGGCTAAGCGGGCGGGCTACCGGGGGTTTGTAATCAAGGATCACTACTTCCCGACCATGATGAGCGCCCAGATCACGGAGAAACACCTGAACAACACAACCGGAATCCGCGTGTTCGGCGGCATCGCGCTGAACAACTCCGTGGGCCTATTCAACTTGAACGCGCTGGACGCCGCCTACGGCATGGGGGCCAAATTTGTCTGGATGCCCACGGTGTCTTCCAAGCGGCATATCGACGAGCACAAAGGGCATTTCCCTGGGTCGGGCAGCATGACCGTGGAGGAAAATCCCGTCTATTATCTGGATGACAACGGGGCCCTGGTTCCAAACGTCGTAAAGGTGCTGGAGTTTGTCGCCAAGCGCCCCGACCTGATTCTCTCCACTGGCCACGGCAGCGTCGCAGAGATTGACGCGCTGCTGCACAGGGCCGTCCAGATGAAGGTGGACAAGATCGTGGTCAACCATCCCCATTTCCTGATCGGGGCAACGATGGATGATATTGAGCGCTGGGCTAATCTCGGCGCGTACATCGAGCTCAATTCCGGCGTGTTCACAGAGGTCAGCCATACTGGCGTGGTTCCCCATTCGGTCATTCGGGACATCCTAAATGTAGTCCCCATGGAAAAAATCGTGGTGGATTCCGACTTCGGCCAGATGAAGAACGGAGACCCCATTGTACATCATGCCCAATTTTTAGATGTCCTCTTGAATGAAATTGGGCTTTCCGAGGCCCAAGTCTCCCTGATGGCCAAGGATACGCCAGCAAAGCTGCTCGGTATTTAATATTTCCCACCGGGGAGATTCTACTAAAATTTAAAATTATTTGGAGGTAAACGCTATGTCTTTCGTACCGGAAGTAATGGATTTCAACGAAGTGGAGTGGACAAACGTCCGCGAGAAAATTCGCCAAGTGTGCTACCAGGGGGCGCAGTCCATGACCTGCACCCTGGGCGAGGTCATCCCGGGCCACACGGTGGGGCCGCATTCCCACAAGTATGAGCAGCTGGTGTTCATCATGCAGGGGGAAGCCGACTTCTACGTGGAGGGCATTCCCTACCGCCTGGGGCCCGGCTGCATGATGGCAATCGCCCCTGGCGTGGAGCACTACATTTGTGCCGTCGGCGACGTCCCTGTGCTGAACATGGACATCTTCACCCCCAAGCGCCCGGACAAGCCCGACGCGGAAAGCGACCGCCGGGGTGCGGAAATTGCCGCGAAGAAGGACTACCGCCTGTCCAGCAAGCTGGCGGAGAGCGAGGAGACCAAGGCCGGGTTCCCCATTTTCAAGGCTCCCTACGACAAGATCAAGAATTTTAAGTAAGTCTTGGCGAAACCGCAGGTAGAGGGCTCTTGCCGTTTGCCTGCGGTTTTCGCAGAGCTGGTCCCGAAGACCGGTACGTTACGCAATAAAGGAGCGAAGCCAAGCATGTCGGACATAAAGAACCCCATCGGCGCCATCACGCTGCTCTGGTCGGAGAACTTCTGCCAGAAGGACCTGTGGATTTTTGAAAAAATCCGTGAGTTTGGATTTACCGCTGTGGACATTGCCGTTGGGGACCCGGAACAATTTCCAACGGGAGAAACCGCCGCGGAACTAAAGAAAACCGGACTGATTCCCGTGATCACAAAAGCCTTGCCACCAGAGTGCAACCCGGTCTCCCCGGACCCGCGCTGCCGGAGGGCGGCGGTAGAGTACTTAAAAAAACTGGTGGACATCGCCGCGGAGATTCATTCCACGCTGGTGGCCGGCGTAATTTATGCCGGATGGGGATACCGGACAGGACGTCCCCCCACGGAAGACGAGTGGAAGAGAAGCGTGGAGTGCCTGCGGGAAGCGGCGGAATACGCCCGGCCCGCTGGCGTCACGCTGGCGCCAGAGGTCATCAACCGCTATGTCACCCACCTCCTCAACACCGCGGAGGACGGGGTGCGCTACTGCCGGGATGTGGGCCTGGAAAATGTCAAGGTTCACTTGGATACCTTCCACATGATGATAGAAGAGCGGAACCTCTCCGAGGCAATCCGCACGTGCGGAAAGGAATATCTGGGGTATTTTCACACCTGTGAGAGCCACAGGGGGATTCCCGGAACGGGAATGGTTCCCTGGCGGGAGGTGTTCCGGACCCTGAAGGAAATTGATTTCACGGGCCCCATGGCAATCGAGTCCTACGCCCCGGAATTTACCCATGTCGCGGGAAACAGCTGCATATGGCGCAAGTTCGCGAAGTCGGGAGACGACTTTGCCCGGATAGGACTACGCAATTTATTGGAGATTATAAATGAAACCTGAGGTTGCCGCGCCCCCAAAAAGCAGGTGGGGCCTGGCGGTGGGGCTGATGCTTCTCTCCGCGCTGATGTTCTCGGCTATGCAGCTAATGATCCGCTTTTCAAGCGCCGGAGGTTCCTTCCCCCTCATGGAGCAAGTGTTCTTCCGCAACCTCATCGGCCTGCCAGCCGTCTGCGGGCTCTTGCTGAAAAAGAGGATTTTTCCCCTGGGGAGCGCCTCGGCCCAGCCCTATCTATTTGGCCGTTCCCTGGCGGGTTTCCTGGGCATTGTGACGTTTTTTTACGCTACCAACCACGCCCGCATCGCGGACGCGAATATTCTGAACAAGCTCTCACCCATTTTTGTAACCCTTCTCTCCGCCCTGTTCCTCCGGGAGCGCATCCCAAAGATACAATGCGCTGCGCTGGCGCTCTCCTTTTTCGGCGCGTGGCTCGTGTGTGGGCCGGGATTGCGCTCCGCTCCCACCGCGATGCTGGCGGCATTGCTCAGCGCCCTCTTTTCCGGAATCGCCTATACGTTCGTTTCGGCCCTGAGGGGGAAAGCGGACTCACTGGTAGTCATCACGCATTTCTCCGTCTTCAGCGTCCTCTGCGCCCTGCCGGGCATGGCGGCCCATTTTACTATGCCGACGGCGGAGCAGTTCTTCCAGCTTATGCTGATCAGCGTCTTTGGCTCGCTCGGGCAAATTGCGCTCACCTATTCCTACCATTTCGCGCCCGCCCCGGCAGTCAGCGTCTACAACTATTCCGGCATTGTCTGGTCGGCGTTGCTCGGCTGGCTATTTCTAGGAGAAACGCTTCCTGGCAGCACCCTTCTAGGGGGCCTTTTGGTCATCGCGGCGTCATTGCTTACCTTTTTCCACACTCAGAGGAACCAGGCCCCGGAAAACGCGTCCTATACGAACCCACGGGAGGTCTTATGAAAAAACTTGCGCTGATCCACACAGTACGGCCAGGCTATCTCCGTTTTGCCGGGGAGATTGCCGCGGCGCTGCCCAATGTCAGCATTACGAATACCCTGGATGAATTCCTGGCAAAAGAAGCCGTCGAGCAGGGCGTTTCCCCCCACCTTCGCAACCGGTTTTTCATGACGGCGGCACTGGCGGAAAGTACAGGAGCAGACCTGATCGTGTGCACCTGCACGTCCATGATCCCCCTTATGGATTCGGTCCGTCCATTTCTGCGGGTTCCCATGATCCTAATCGACGATGAGATGCACCGCCGCGCACCTTTCCTGGGAAAGCGCGTCACGATCTTTGCCACCGCAGAGTCCGCTTTGGAGCCGACCCTCCAAAAATACCAGGAAAGCGTCCTAAAGCAGGACGCCGGGGAACGGCAAACCGCAACGCTGGCCTGCCCGGAAGCAAACGCGTACATGCGGGCCGGGAATATGGAGGAACACGACCGGCTGGTCCTGAAAGCGGCGGAAACAATCCGGGACACGGACCTGGTAATCCTCGCGCAATACTCTATCACCCATCTGACGGAACGGATCAAAGAGATTTGCGGTTGTGAGGTTATTGGCAGCGGAACCTACTGCATCCAGGAAATTGCCCGAATTTTAGATGAACCCATTCAAGGCCAAAAAACGTGACGAAAGGAAAGACAGGAATGGAACCTAAGCTGACACATATTTCCCAAATCGGCCTCTGCGTCAAGGACCTGGACGCCGCGGTAGAGGGCATGGAAAAGGTCTTTGGGGTCAAGCCCAGCCGTTATGGCGAAACGCCGGAAACCAAGCGCTACTATAAGGGGCAAGAGGCCTCCTTTGGCGCCAGGCTGGCATTTTACAATTTTGCCAACATTGAGATCGAGTTCATGCAGCCGCTTTACGGGGAAAGCGACTGGACGCATTACCTGGAAAGCGGACGGGAGGGTCTGCACCATTTCCGCTTCAGCGTCGATGATTTCCAAGGCACCGTGGACGCCATGCGGGACCGGGGCATCGGAGTGCTCATGGAGGGACTGTCCGTTAAATCGGATAAGCTGCGGTGGGCCCTCTTTGACACCGAGGAGCTCATCGCCTTTCCTGTGGAAATATTTAATGAATTTCAATTCCGTCCTGAGGAGCTGCCGTCATGAAAATGCAGAATTTTGTAAAGGAAACGCTGGAAAAGAGAAATTACGCACTGGGGGCGTTCGTCGCTTCCGGGTCGGCGATGAACTGCGAATGCCTCGCCCTCAACGGGCTGGACTTTATCATCATCGACGCGGAGCACGCTCAGACCAGCACAGAGACGATGGTAGAAATGGCCCGGGCCTCCGAGCTGTACGGCATGGCGGCGTTCGCCCGGGTATACGACCCCGGAGACGGCCCTATGATGAGCCGTTTACTCGATGTGGGCATTCACGGCATCATGGTCCCCCTGGTCGAAACCCGGGAACAGGCAGATATGGCCATCCAGTATATGAAATTCCCCCCGCTGGGAAAGCGGGGGGCCAACGGCGGCCGGGGCCCGCGCTGGGGCATCTATGAAGATTACGCCAGGCAGGCGAATGAAAACCTCTATGTGATCATGCAGTGCGAAACCCGCCGGGGCCTTGAAAACATTGAAGAAATCTGCCAAACCCCAGGCCTCGACTGCGTTTTCATTGGAACAGGCGACCTCTCCCAAGATTTGGGCTACCCTGGAGAAACCGGCCACCCGGAAGTTGCGGCGGCCATTGACAAGATTCTGGCAGCATGCCAGAAATATGGTGTCGTACCAGGGATTGTCACCGCCGCCCCCGATGCGGCGGTTGCCCGGATTAAACAGGGCTTTCAGTTGGTAACGTGCATGAATGACCAAGTCTTTTTCCGGACGGCCAGTGAACAGCGTATCCAGCAGGTCCGCCGGGGCGCGGACGCGTGACGCGGATATCCTTTCCCTCACTTGAGTACCGGAATCCAGGCGGCCACCTCCTAAGAAAAGCCGGACGGGCGGGGAAATGTTCCCCGCCCGTCCGGCTTCCCCTTTTCTTCAGCGCTCAGAGAAGAGCTTG
>CAPOAR010000012.1:0-48468 GCA_948670295.1 uncultured Oscillospiraceae bacterium
CGGCGACAACATCATCTGCGTGAGCTACTTCGGCTTCCCGGAGAAGATGGACCAGCAGGCCCCCGAGGCCCTCGAGCGCATTAAGCGGGAGCTGCTGGGCAAGTGACTGCATACCCGGGGGTGTCTAGCGGCATGCGGCGCGGGGGCGGACCTGCGTCTCCGCCCGCCTATCGGAAGCTCGGAGAGGGGCGGACACATAGGTCCTCCCCTACAGGAGAACAGCTCCGGATGGACACAGTCCTGGGCAGCGGCACAAACCGGAACTCTCTGTTTTCTCTGTCCGGCCTGCGCCAAAGGTAAAAAAGAGCTGGGAGGCGTTGGGGCTCCCGGCTCTTTTCCAGTTTGTGGACGTCGAATGGGGCGGGTACGGTCAGTTGATATAGCGCAGGCGCCTGAGAAATGCCTCATTCTTGGTTTTCTCGCAAATGGCGTCGATCCCCGAGGAAATCACCCAGATGGCCATGCCTCTCTCCGCGCAGGTCACCAGCAGGTCAATGATCATCTCGTGGTGTGCTGGCTCCTGGCCCGCGAAGGGGAAAAAGCAGATCAGCAGGCGCGGGTTCAGGAGATACCATTTATAATAGGAAAAGCGCAGACGCTGGGGCAGCGGCCATGTGTACAGGGGACGCTGCAGGTCCTCCCGCGGGAACCACCGGGACGCTTCCTCTAAAATATTCTCCATGACCCGCCAATCCGCGATACTCCGGCCAGCCTTTGGGAGCAGGCAGATGCTCAGGTTGTCCAGCGCGCTCAAATTGCCGAAGAGCACTCCGCCCGGGCGGTCCGGGCGCTCCAGCTGGATTCCGATCTCCGTGCCAATCAGCCTGGACAGCTCTCCCGGGGCGTAAGCGGTTCCGTCCAGGTGGAATGTACCGCCGTTCCATCGCTGGCCGCCCAAAAGGCAGTCCCGCAGCCTGGCGGCCGTGCTGTAGTTTTCGTCCCGCAGGAAGGCGATTTCATCGCTCTGGATCTGAAAGTCCAGGGGCGGGATTCCGGGGAGCTCCAGGCCGGAGGCCTGAAGCACGACCCTGCCGCCGCCCTGGCGTCCGCCCGGTTCCACGCCGCCGCTGCGGCATTTCCAGCCCAGGATTTCATACAGCTGCTCCCCGTACTCCTCCGGGTACAGGCGGTAACAGGTCTTTCGATTTTTGACCACGTCGATCCGGTCCGAATAGCGGCGCATAAACATATCGTCCAGGTCCAGCAGGATCACCGCCGCCCCCTGCCCCAGCAGCAGCTGGACGCACCGCATCATCTTTTCCAGGTCCCTTTGGCGCAGAATCTCCGTGAGACGGTCCAGGATCAGCAGCCCGCCCCTCCAGAACCACACCCGGAATACGCAGAGGCGGTAATAGTCCAGCATGGAGAGCTCCGCCAGCTTTACGTCTGGAGCGGCGTCCAGCTCCATCTGCCGCAGCACCGCCGCGGACTCCGGGCCCCGCAGCCGCTGCTCGGCGCGCTTTCTCTGCCGCCAGCCCGCCAGCTTTCCCAGGGAGATTACAAAGTCCCCCATGGTCAGTTCCGTGGAGTCAAAGCGGTGCTTATCGATGATGACGCTGTTTTGCTGGAGCCAGCGTTCCAGCTCCGGCATCCCCACCCGGCGGCCGCAGGTAAAGGCCCTGCCGCTTTTGATGCGCGTGCCGCCCTTGAAGACCTCCAGATAGGCCGTGCCGGAGGAGAGATGGTCGTCTACATACACGCCGACGCACTCCCCCCTGGAGATGGAGATGTCAAAGCGGTACGACAGGTCCTCCCGCCGGAAGCAGCCGTGTTCCACCCGGATCACTTCCTCTTTCATGGTCCTACTCCTCCTGGAACAGCAGCGGCAGCGTCACGCAGCACTCTGTGCCGATCCCCTCCACGCTGAAAATGCGGAGCCCATAGTCCTCGCCGAAGATCAGGCGGATGCGGCTGTTGACATTGCGCAGGGCAATGCCGCCCCGCTGCTGCCCCGCCGCCGTGCTGGCGTCCCCTGCGAACTGCTGGTTCAGCCGCTCCACCTGCCTGTCTGGAATTCCGACGCCGTCGTCCCGCACCCGCAGGAACAGCGTCCGGTCGCTGTTTTCCACAACGATGCGGACGGTGCCATATCCCAGCTTGCCCTCCAAACCGTGGGCTACCGCGTTCTCCACCAGCGGCTGCAAAATCAGCTTGGGCATCCGCGCCTCCAGCAGCTTCTCGTCCTCCATATCCAGCTCCATGGAGATTTTGTCCCCAAAGCGGCACCGCTGGATCGTAAAATAGTTCTCCGCGTTGTCCAGCTCGTCGGAGAAGGTGACGTACTCCTGCACGTTGGAAATGGTGTAGCGGAAGAAGGTGGCCAGCGCCTCGGTTGTCTCGGCGATTTCCCCGCAGTCCGCCAGTAGCGCGTCCGTCCGGATCGCCTCCAGGGCGTTATAGAGAAAATGGGGGTTGATCTGGTTTTGCAGCGCCAGATATTCCGCCTGCTTCTGCCGCAGCCGGGCAATTTCCTCGCCGTGGAGCCGCTCTTCGATATCGGAGAAAAAGTCCCGTAGCGCCGGTTCTCCCGCCCAGTCCTGTAGCAGGACAGCCTCCAGGTCGCGGTCATCCCGGTAGCGCCGGAGCGCCCGGCGCAGCTTGTTCATAGCCCGCAGCCACATGGAATCACCTACCTGTACAGCTTTTTATAGTCCGACGGACTGACGCCGGTGACTTTCTTGAAGAGCTTGGAGAAGTATTTCAAGTCCTGATACCCCACCCTCTCCGCGACGTCCTGGACGGACAGGTCTTCGCCGGACAGCAGCTCCTTGGCCTTGCCGATCCGCAGGTCCGTCAGGTAATCCACGAAATTCTGCCCGGTTTCCTTTTTGAACAGCGTGGAAAAATAGGTGGCGTTAAAGCCCACGGTACTGCTGACGTCTTCCAGGCGCAGCGCCTCCCGGTAGTGCTGCTGGATATAGCGCTTGGCGTCGGTGATGGGGCGCGTCTCCCGCAGGGAGCGCTCGGCCTCCAGGCGCCGGATCTGCTGGCATATGCTCTCCCGCAGCAGCGCGAGCACGCCCTGGGCGTCCGCGCAGAGCCAGAAGCGGTCCTCCATCTCCACGGGGAAGCGCTCGTCCACCTGGCCCGTCTGCCGCATGCCGTAGAGGCACGCCTCCAGCACCTGGTAAAACCAGTCCTCCAGCATCTGGCCGTTCAGGCCGGGGCGGGACAGCAGCGCGCCGCAGCTCTCATCCAGCTCCTGCCGGAAACGCGCCTCGTCCAGGCACTCCGCCGACACCTGAAACCGCTTTTTCTGGGCGGCCTCCATCATATACCGCTGGCCGAAAGCGGGCCGCTCGGTCTCCGCGTCCCGCCAGGACTGGGCCCGGCACAGATGGTCCCGGCAAAGCCACTGGGCCTGGCGCATGGAGAGAACGACCTCTTCAAAGGAGGCCTGTCGGCTGCCCAGGCACACGGTGCAGCGGAGATTCCCAAACATATCCCGGTGCTGCTCCACCTCCTTTTGAACCTTCGTAAAGCACTGTTTCACCGCCACCGTCCGGTAGGCGCTCATGCGCAGCACGATGGCGACGCCCTCTTTCCGCACCGCGGCGGCATAGACGTCCGTCAAGGCGTGCAGTTCCCGGCGGACGATTTCCAGGGCGTACCGGAGAATGATCTGATAGCTGCCCGGAGTCCAGGCGGCGTCCGTCATATCCACCCGCACCAGGGCCGCAAAGCAGATTCCCCCGGAGGAGTGGAAGCGCTTGTCCGCATAGGCGATAAAGGACTGCTGGTGCTCCGACACGTCGGCGAGGGACGCCATCAGCAGCTCCTGCTGCCGCTCGCCGCTTTTCTTCAGCCGGAATTCCAGGGCAGCCTCCTCCCCCAGCTTGTCCTTGAGCCGCAGCAGGATGCCAATCAGGTCATCCTGCTTGATGGGCTTGAGCAGATAGTCCTCCACGCCGTATTTCAGGGCGTTCTGCGCATATTCAAATTTCCGGTATCCGCTGATGATGATAAAGTGCAGGTTCGGCTGCAAGTCCTTTGCCCGCTGAATCAGCTCGATTCCGCTGCACCCCGGCATGCGCACATCCGTAATCAGCAAATCCGGCTGTTTCTCCCGCACCAGCTCCAGGGCCCGCAGGCCGTCGTTGGCGGTTCCGGAAATCTCGTAGCCCAGGGATTCCCAGTCAATCAGCTTTTGCAGCAGCAGCAAGATTTTGTTCTCATCATCCGCTAGAACGACGCTCAGCATACGCAAGTCCTCCGGTATCGTTTCTATCCCCAAAAGCGGGGCGGGTTTCGTCTTCACCCGGTTCCGGAGCTCCGGAGCCGGGTACACACGTTTGGCCCCAGGGATATCTCCTTGTGCTTATACTATAATCGTTTTCTCCCAGTTTGCCAAGAGGGACGTAAACACAGGCGGGCCTATTCGTATAGCTTACCATGCGCAAAATGATTGTTGCTGCATAATGAAGCGGCCGCGCTGAATTTGGACAAATTGCGGAATGCGGATTTCTGGCTTCATCTTCCATGGTAAATTGTGAGACCAGATTTATGCTTCTAAAGTTGATAATGTGTGATTTTTTACGTGTACCCATGTTGCTGAGCGGTAGGCTGCTTTTAGAAAAGCTGAGAGCATGTATCTTTTTGCCAATACTAGACAAATTATGCAAAACCCGCGTATCACCTAAGGTATGCACGGGTTTTGTTAACGGTTAACGGTAATCAGAAATTCTTCGCTGTTCATATCTGCGGGCAAGAACGAGCATATCATCCGACATAACAACAAAGCGTTCTTTGCTGCGTTTGGTATGCGTAATGAGAATCCCGCCGGTTTCAAAATTGATGTTTTCTGCCAGCGGTTCCCGGCCTTCATTTGGCCGCAGGCCGCAGGTATAAATCAGGCGGTATAGGGTATGGGCCATTTCATTCAAAAAGGGTTCTTTTTTTGTGGGCGGCATTTGGTCAATGGCACTGAAAAGAACGGTCGATTCCGTATCAGTAAAAAGGTAGGCCGCTGCCCTGCTTTTGAGCGGAGTATATTTCTCCGGTAAGATATATGCTTCCTCCCCAACAGCACAGAGGTACAAATTCTTTTGCGATCTGTTCAAACTTTGGCGTCAGTTCTTGCCTTGCCCCTCGAAGCGTACTTGATAGAGAATCGATCCTCCCGGTGCAGACATAGCTGACAAAGCGGTCGATTTCTCGCTTAGTCCGCTCATAGTGCTTCTTCTGCATATTGCCCTTGAAATACTTATCATCAATTTCACCCATGTAGCGATTGATGATGGTCTGGTCAAAATATGCCAGACCTGCGTTCAGGTGTCTCCGGATCATAAGCTTCGCGCGTTTTACCGACAGCAACTTTGTGGTGATGCTATATCCTGTCTGGGCTAAAGCAGTTTTATAGCCTTCCAACAGCCGCTCAATCGGTATCGTCTCTTTTGGTGGCACAGTAATTTTCCTCCTGCTATAGTAGTCAGGGCTCCCCCTGCTACCTATAGCATACCGCGCCATAATGTTTTTTCAAACATCACGCTTTACCTTGTCAAAAACATTATCATGTTCATACTACCTTAATATCAATGTAACTCTCGATTGGTTCCAGGTATTCAGAACACATTATAGAGATTTCGGCCTTGAATTTTCCTTTTGCAGAGGCAGTAGCACTTACAGGATTCATCTGTTTTACATATTCTTCTTCAGCCTTCTCAATTGGACTTTCTGGTAACACTGGTGCCTCTGGCTCCTCTATATCTTCTATATCTGAACTATCATATAGCAAAAATTCTTCTGGAAAATCTATAAAAGCACGTATGTCTGTTGCTTTAGCTGTTCCGTCATTGGATATTTGAAGTTTAAATGCTACTCCACCTTTACGTACTCGCTGATACGCTCCCAATTCTTTGATATATTTATCTATCTCATCTTTTGCGGGAAGCGCTTCATTATATTGACGTAGCGCTTCATCTGAAATATAATCCTGTAGATATGAATCAACGCACGACCTATCAAGGGGTTCATAATGGTTTCTACAATACTCAGCATAAATAGGTTGGAGCTTAAGCTGCATACTGTGTTCATTTAGCAATAACAGTCAACACCCGCATCGAAGGCGGAACTCCAGCG
The DNA here is from genome assembly GCA_948670295.1 of uncultured Oscillospiraceae bacterium. Lineage (GTDB taxonomy): Bacteria > Bacillota > Clostridia > Oscillospirales > Oscillospiraceae > Enterenecus. The sequence continues at coordinate 6,079 of CAPOAR010000012.1, forward strand.
GAAAGCGAAAACAAATATTTCCAGAGGAAGAGCACAGCCGAGGCCGTCGGCTGTGCTGTTTCGGCATGCCCCCAATAAGGCGCAGCCGATTTCGGAACACAAAAAGGTTTCAATCACAAACACAAGTAAGCCTGCCTAACATGTAAAATTTGGGTAAGGTGGTGGTAACGTGGATGTAAAGCTGGGCATTCCCGATATTCTCGGAGAGACCATTCAGATCTGCCGACTGAACCGCGCAGTCAAAGCGGAAGAGATGCTTCGGCTTCTGAATTGTTCCGCGCATCATGATTCTTCCATTGAAAACGGACATTCTCATCCCAGCTATAATGACCTGATCGCAATTCTACGGCATTTATGTATTGACCCGAACGTCTTTGCTTTTCCTGAAAGAGAGCATCTGGATTTGGAGCGGTTTTAGATGATTCATGCTGTTGAAACCTGTGATGAGGACCAGTTAAATGTTTTGATAGCGGTTTGGAATGGCCTTCCCAAAAGATAGAGGGGCATTACCCTGGTTTTCAGAGGCCAAAAAACATGGCTGATTTAGAACCGCCAAGGCCGGTGATCTCCGGGACCTTGGCGGTTTTCGATCAGGAAACGTGCGATCCCAACGAGTGGGAGAATTTCAAACGCTCGATCCGGCCCTCTTTCCAAAACAGGCGGCCCAGGACCGCCGCAGACAATCCAGGGGTTGTTGTGGCAGAAGACGGAGCCGTTTTCCTTGAAGCCCGGGGAATAGGAGGAAATCTCGCCCAACTCCGGATGGTATTCCCTATAGCAGGGGGCCAGCAGCTCCACGCCGTACTTCCCCAGCAGACGCGCCTGGGAGGTGGGCGCCTTCAGAATTGCCGCCATGTCCTCCACACGGAGCCTCTCCCGAAGCGTCACCAGCGTGGAGGCTCTGAAAGGACATGGACAGTATCTTTTCGCCCCAATGAAGAATCTCCTATAAGTATCTTTGCTTTGTAACATCAAAGATCCCCTGAGTAGTAAGCCGCAAAGTCGGAATCACCGGAAAAGCCATAAAGCTCAGCGTCATAAAGGGGTCGATCTTGGGATTTACCCCCAGGGCGTAAGCCGCTTTTTTGGCGGCCTCCGGCTCACTGTTGACGGTTTCCAAAGGTCGGTCGCTCATAATGCCAGCGATGGGCAGGGGAACTTCTGCCGCCGGTTTTCCATGGCTCCAGACCACGATGCCGCCGTTTAAATCAGCCGCTTGGTTTGCGGCAGCGGAACAATCCTCCGCGCAGGTGCCCGCAACAATGATGTTATGAGAATCGTGCGAGATGCTGGTCGCCACAGCGCCGGATTTCAGGCCGTAGCCATGGAGCAGACCGATGCCGATATGACCGGTGCCCCGGTGCCGCTCTGCTACGGCGGCCCACAGAATATTCTGGGAAGTGCCAGGCTCTCTCGCGCAGCCGGCGTCCACGGTGGTGATTTCGCCGTTGACCATGCCGATGACGTGGTACGGCTCGCCGGGTTTGAAGTCCTCGGGACGGAGCCTGACCGGCTGGAACGTGCGGAGAGCCCGTTCTGTCAGGCGGACATCTATGGATGGAATACGGAACGCGCAGGCCGCTTGATTTTCCGCAGCTAGAATACCCCGTTTATAGACCGCCTCAACGCAGACGTTTTCAAAATTGTCTGCCACTGCAAGATCAGCCAGCCATCCCGGCGCGATAGCGCCCGGTCGTGCATCCGGAAATATTGGGCCGCGTTGAACGTGGCGGCTTTTATGACGGCGATAGGCTCCGCCCCCATATGGATGGCCTCTCGGATGATTCCGTCAATATGACCCTTTTTTATAAGGTCGGTGGGGTGCTTGTCGTCCGTGCAGAGCAAGCACCGTGCTCCATACGTCTCATTGAGAAGATGCACCAGAGCCTCCAAGTTTCGGGCGGCAGTTCCCTCCCGGATCATAATATACGCCCTCGTTCCAATTTTGCGATGGCATCCTGAATGTTCCGGCATTCATGGTCAGAGGAGGCACCGGCGGCAATATCCCCCGTGGAAATCTCGTTGGTAAAGACGTTGACATACGACGCGTTTTTCAGCACTAAGTCCGTCGGCTCCCGGCGCATGGCCGTGCCGATGATCCGCCGTTTCTTCTGAACCGCTTGAGCGATGTTCTCGTTTTCACGTTCACACATAATAGTTTTCTCCTTTTTCGCCGCGTCTTATCGAACTGTGATCTTGCTTTTTGTTGTACCGCGGCCATCTCGGAAAATTGCCCACTGGTCCCGAAATCCCCTGGAATACGTCTCGCCCCTCATCTCGCAGATATACCCGGTCAGGAGAGACGGCACCGTCATTTCAACAAGTCCGGCCGTGACGTCGGAGATTCTTGGCACGTGTATCGCCATTGCCGGGCCGACATATCCGGCGCTGTCGGTCACCACGCAGGCCGGACGTCCCAAATGCAGAAGGTACGCCAGCGCCTCCTCTCCCCGGGAGAGGGCCGGAGAACCGGAGGCCAAAAACAGCATGGTGCCAATGTTCTCCGGACCGGCCATAAAGAAGTTGCAGTGCAGCCACTGCTCTGGATCTTCATCCACGGCGACGGCGCCCGCCTGGCCCATCATCTCGATTTTCCCCAGAAAAGCCGCGCCCCGCTCATAGCCCGCCCCGATGAACTCAAAGGCCGCAGCTTCCCGAACATGCGTCGTGAAGGCGTAGGTTTCCTCGTCCATATGGGGTAATGCCGCTTCCAGCTCTCCCGCGCACCGCATGATCTCGGCCGTAATCTCAGAGACGGAAAAGGCGGGATCTCCCATCTTGGCCAGGGTGCATCCAATGGACAGAAGGGCAAGATACGTCATGGCGAAGCCGCGCAGGGGCAGCGCCCGCTCCAAGGGCGGAGCGGACGCGGGAATAAGAAAACGGCAGTATTCCCGCATCTTCGAGGCCGGGTTTCCGGTGACGCCGATGGTCAAGGCGCCGTGTTTTTGATACAGCGCCAAGGCTTCGTTGATTCGAGAGACCTCGCCGGAATAGCTGATGGCGATCAGCAGCGTGCTTGACAGGCCAGGATTCCCAAGATCCGTAAAGCGTGAGACCTCAATGGCGGGGAGTATCTGAACGGGGAGCTTCGTGATTCGCTGGAAGGCCTGCTTGACCGCGAGACACGCCGCGTAGGAATATCCGCATCCTGTGAGAAGGACGGACTGGATGCGCTCCCCGGCCAGGCCGCTCAGACTCTCGGGGGAGGGGTGAAACATGTTCTCTGATTCCGCCAGGAGCAACGGTGGAATACTATATATGTGCTTTCGGATTTCGTTCTGTGAAAGTTGTGAATTCATTGGATAGCTGCCTCCATTTGTGAAAGTTGCACGGTTGTCCGTGCCATGGTTGAAAAAAGGGAAGCGCCGGGCCGCCGCCTTCCTATCTCGTCTGTGTCAGCTCCTGCAGATGCTTGGAGGCGCGTTCCCGGCTGGCGGCTAAAAATTCAGGCGGCCCGTACTGCCGGATACACTCCCCCGCGCTCAGATTGCCAAGCAGTCCACACCGCAGAGCGTCGAAGCCCTGGCAGCAGCCGTAGAGCACCGCAGCAGAAGAAGCGTTCCCGGCGCCGGTAGGGTCCACGGCGGAGACGGGTATGCTGGGAACCCATACGCTTGTCCCATTTCGGAGGATTACGGCGCCCCTTTTCCCCATACGCAGATAGATCAAGGGAATGTCCCATGACAGAAGATTGGCGATGACTGCCTCCGGCTGGGTTTCATCCAGCAGGACACGGGCCTCCGCGTGGTTCAGGGACAGGATGTCGCAGCGCTCCGCAATTTTCCTGACATCGTATTGTTTGGGGGGACGCAAGGCGGTTTCATTCACTTCCCACTCCAGTGCGAAGTGGTATTTCGATTTGGCGGAGAGCAGCTCCTCCCAGTATCCTGGGGGGATTTCCTGAAACACATAGACGCCCTTCGTGTTTCCGTCGATCATGGCGGTGATCTCGGAAGCGGACGCCTCCATCTTCCGGTAGTGCTCCCACCCGTACAAGGGCTGGTCGGTCCTTCTCCCCTTGGAATCGTATCGAACGACGGTGACGGGCGTCGGTTCCTCCCGCGGCAGCAACCCCTGCTCGGAGCAGTGATTTCGATGAAACCAGTCTGCGCATTGCCCCGCAAAGTCCGTTCCCCTGCCGGTGACCAGCAGCACGTCCCTGCACCACAAGCTCAGACCGCTGAGCGCATAAATACCAGCCCCGCCGAGAAAGCGCCCCGCATGAATGTGCCCCGGAAGCCATATGTCATCGGTGACGATGGTTGAAGCAATGATGTATTCTGGCATAATAGTACGAAACCCCCTTCATAAGTGGAAACCGGAAATGTTTCCGCCCCCCAGGAATGGGGGGCGGAAACAATAAACGCGAAAAGGATACCGCCGCTTTTTGCCACTGCGATCATCCCTTGACCGACCCTGTGGACATCCCGCCGACGATGCGCCGCTGGAAGATCAGAAACACCAGCAGCGTGGGGATCAGGATAATCATGGCGCCGGCCATGGTGCCGCCGTAGGAGGCCTCCTCCGCGAAGTTCAGGGTCTTCAGGCCCACCTGAACCGTTCGCATCTCGTTGCTGGAGTTGGCGACGATCAGCGGCCAGAGGTACATGTTCCAGGTGCTGATGAACGAGGAGATGAAAACCGTGACCAGGACGGGGCTGGAGATGGGCAGGAGGATCTGCCCGTAAAAGCGGAGGTCCCCGCAGCCGTCGATCTGGGCCGCCTCCCGCAGGGTCTTGGACACCGTCAGGAAGTGCTGGCGCATCATGAAGATGTTGTTGGCCGAGACAAAGTACAGCAGCATGATGCCAAGATAGGTGTTGACCAGGCCTAGCTGGGAGATGGTGAAGTAGTTGCTGGTCAGGATCACATCGCCGGGGATCAGCATGGTGCCCAGGACCAGGTAGAACAGCAGGTTCTTGCCCCTGAAGTCGAGAAACGCGAACCCGAAGCCCGCCAGGGAGGCGGTCAGCACCCTGACGATACTGCAGACCAGAGAGATGATCATGGAGTTCAGCAGGAACCGGGGGATCATGGACTTGGTCAGCGCGGTTTCATAGTTGCCCAGATACAGCCCGCCGGGGAAGATCTTGGGGGGACGGGACAAAATCTCCGACACTCTCATGAAAGAGAGGGACAGACAATACAAAACGGGTATGATGATGATCAGGCCGCAGACCAGCGCGATGAACTGGACCAGCCAGTCCTGGGTACGCTGCTTTTTCCGGCTGGAGGCCCGTGGGAGAGTGTTGTTGCCGCTCATGAGTAATGCACCTTCCTTTTTTCCAGGATGAAACTGGCCAGGATCAGCGCGAAAGCGATCAGGAAGGCCAGCACCGCCGAGGCGTAGGCCGCGCCGTAGTTGTAGATATAAAACGCTTTGCGGTACATGTAGTAGATGATCGTGGAGGTGGAGCTGTTGGAGGTCCCGCCCTGAGTGAGGGCGATGACCAGGTCGGACATCATCATGCTGGAGGCCAGGTTCGTGCACAGCAGGTAGAACAGCGTGGGCGAGGTCATGGGGATGTAGATGCTGATTACCTGCCTGGAAAGGGGCGCCCCGTCCAGCCGGGCGCTTTCCAGAAGCTCTGCCGGCACGTTCCGCACAGCGGACAGGAGGAACAAAAACGCCATGCCCACATGGAGCCAGATGCCAATGAGGATCAGCGTATAGATGACGGTGTTTTTATCGGTGAGCCACTCGATATTCAGATGGAGATAGTGGTTCACGGGGCCGATATTGGGGTTGAGCATCAGATTGAAAATAGTGGTGGCCACGGACATGGAGACCGCCATGGGCAGGGCAAGCATAGTCTCATACACCCGGGAGAGCCGCCGGGTGCGGCAGCAGAGCATGGCGAAGAAGTAAGCCAGGATCAGGGTGACGGGGACGGTGACGGCGGTGTATTTGATGGTGTTCACCACGGAGCTGAGGAACTCCTGGTCCTCCAGGACCCGCAGGTAGTTTTTCAGACCGGCGAAGGCGACCACCTCGTTGCTGGAGTTGATGGTGAAAAAGCTCAAAAAGATGGTCTTGATGAAGGGAATGTAGCTGAAGACGACAATCAGAAGCAGCGCGGGAAGCAGATAGAAGTACCCGTTTGCCCGCTTCAGGCGCCTTCCGGTTTTTGGCTGCTGAACAGCTGGGGCGGTGTGTTGCTTATCCATAGTACGCTCCTTCTCAGCGGGGGCCGCTTTTTGTATTGGGCGAGGCAGGATACGGGAGTATCCTGCCTCGCGAAAATCCGGGGACTCGCCGGATCAGACGATCGGATTTGCCTCGTTATACTCATCCAGGGCCGCGTTGCAGCGGGAGGCCATCTCGCTGACCGCCCCGTCCACATCCACTTCACCGGCGGCGAACTTTCCGCAGACCTCCTGGAAGATGGTGGTGAACTCCTGCTGGGTGGGGGCGAGGTGCTCCTGGACCTTGGGGTTGGAATTGCACAGCGCGTCGTAGAACATCTCAAAGCCCGGGTTGGCGGCCGCGTATTCCTGCATGGGGGCGTAGTCAAAGGTTTTGGCGTTGACAGGGATGGTGCCCGTCACGGAACAGTAGGCGTACTGCTGCTCAGGCTCCAGCCAGAACTTGATGAACGACCAGGCGGCCTGGATCTTCGCATCGTCGCCCTTACCCAGGATGTAGATGCTGCTTCCGCCGGGGCAGACGCCGCCAGTGTCCCCGGCGTCCACCTTCGGCAGGGGGGCGACGCCAAAATCGAAGCCCATCTCCTTGGACATGGTGGTAAACTGGCCCAGGGCGGAGTTGGAGGAGCACACCATGGCGCTCAGGCCGGAGGAAAACTCATCCCGGGCCTGGTTGCCGGACTCAGCGGTCTGCACGGCGCCGGTGTCCAAAACCTTCTTCCATTCGGTCAGTAGCTTTTTCATAGTGCCGTCTTTGTCAAAGGTGACCTCGGTCATGCGGCCCGCGTGTCCGCCCTCATTGTTTCCGATAAAAGAGTACTTGCCTTGGCCGCTGATCCAATGGTTGAAATAGACGTTGCCCATGCCAAGTGTGATGGCATACTGGGTGATTTTGCCGGAGGCGTCCTTTTTCAGCAGCTTTTCCGCCATCTGGGCCATCTCGGCGATGGTGGCGGGAGGTGTCTCCGGGTCCAGCCCGGCCTCGGCGAAGAGGGTCTTGTTCCAGAAGAAGCCCATCGTGGAGGCATGGAAGGGCATGGAGTACAGCGTGCCGTTATAGGTGTATGTGTTCAGCAGAGAGCTGAGAACCTCCGCGTCGAATTCGCTGTCTCCGTCCATGAGATCGTCCAGGGGGACCACTGCGTCCACGGTACTCATGTACTCCACGTCGCCGGCGAAGATTTGGATCATGTCAGGATAGTTGGCGGTGTCCTTGGCCTGGACCAGGGTCTTCAGGGTGCTGACGGTGTCGTTTTGGTAGACGGCGGTAATGTGGATGCCCGCCGCGGCCCCGGCGTTCTCATTGAAGTCCGCGACAATTTTATCCAGGGTCTCACCGGCAGAACCGCCGCGGTTGTGCCAGAATACCAGTTCCACAGGACCGCTGGAGGTCTCGCCGTTGGAGCCGCCGTTGGAGCCACTGCTGGAGCCGTCTCCGGTGCTGCCGGAACCACCGGAGTTTCCTCCGCAGGCCGTGAGAATGCTCAAGCACAGAAATACTGCAAGAGCGGCTGCGAAAATTCTCTTCATGTTGTATCCTCCTAAAAAATGATGATTATACAAACTCCCTTGGACGGAGTTCATATTCCTTGGGGAATCGAGGGATTGTCGGTTCGCGGATCGGGGGCTATGGTATCAGTGTTTGTAGAATCTGGACGGCACCTTCCCAGCAGGGCAGGGGGGAAACATAGTCTGCGGCCTCTTTGAGAGCGGCACAGGCGTTTTCCACCGCCGCCCCAATTCCTGCGTATTGCAGCATGGAAATGTCGTTATAGGAATCACCGATACAGAGGATGCGTTCCCTCGGGATGCCGCAGTACCGGGCCAGAATTTGGACCCCCTGGGCCTTTGTGCAGCTGGCGGCGGAGATTTGGATGCTTCTGTCATCCTGGAGGCAGACTGCGTATTCCTCAGCGAAGGGGCGCAGGTCCTCTAGGCAGTCCGCCAGGTGGGCGCCCTCCGGGTGGTAGAAATACATTCTCCGGGTCTCCCGGTTCCAGACCTCCGGCCCTGCGGGACTGTCCAGTCCTGGAAAAACCTCCGCGTGGGCACGGGACCAGGGAGTGGATCGCAGGGGGCGCTCCAAGTCCCCGTCGTTGAAGATCACCGTGACGCCCAAAGCGGCGTAACGTTCCGCGATACTCTGGAGCGGACCCGGGAGGAAGCGCTTGTCCTCCAGCAGGGTATTCCCCCATTTCAGAATGGAGCCGTTTCCCCCCACATAAGGGACTCGCTGGGGCGGCAGCCCCTCCAGCAGGCCGTCCGTTTCAAAGGGCAGGCGGCCGGTGGCGAAAGTGAAAGGAATCCCCCGGCGGTCCAGCCGCCAGATTTCCTCCTGAAGGGCCGGGGAGAGAGTGCGCTCCTGGCGCAGGAGGGTCCCGTCAATATCCGATACGACTAGTTGGATGTCCATCCCGTGTCCTCCGTCCCTCAGCGGAAGCAGAGGGCCTCGATGGCCTCCACGACACCCAGGGCGTAGGGCTTGGACGCGACATAGTCCGCCGCCTCCTTGATCTCCGGCAGGGCGTTGTCCACCGCCACGCCGTATCCGGCGCCGGAGATCATCTCAAGGTCGTTGCGGTAGTCGCCGCAGGCCATCACCTGGGACAGGCCGACGCCCAGAAGCGCCGCCAGCTCCTTCATGCCCGTGGCCTTGTTGCAGCCCTTTGGTCCAAGCTCAACCGCTTTATTAGAAAAAGTTGTGATCCAATACTGGTTGGAAAAAGGCTCCAGCCGGTCCCGGATCTCCTGGATATTTCCCGAGCGGGCCTCGTCCATGATCATGATCTTCTGAAAGCGGTCCGCCTCCCAGTCAATGGCGGAGAGGGGGAGGAGCGTTTGGAAGCGGTTCCCCAGGGACTGGTGATATCGCACATAGTCCGTTTCCCTGACGGCCCGCTCGCATTGGGCGTCGGCCAGGGTGACCGTCATATCCAACTGGTCTGCCCGCTCCAGGATTTCCCGGATGGGGGCGGCGGAGAAGCCGTGCTCCACCAGGCACCGGCCGCCCTGGAGGATGTAGGCCCCGTTGGCCTCGACGCAGGGCGCGTCGATCCCCAGGGCCCTGACAAAGGGCTCTGTCAGCTCCGCCGTGCGCCCGGTAGCCAGGGCGAAGACGATGCCCGCGTCCCGGCACTTTTGGATGGCGGCGGTCAGTTCCGGCGGGATTCGCTCGGTCCGGTCCACCAGGGTTCCGTCGATGTCGCTGACGATCAGCTTGATGTCACGCATGAAATGCCTCCTCCTCTGGCTGTTCTCCCGCCAGGCGCAGCAGGTAGGTTCCCACCTCCAGCGAGTGCCGGATGGCGCTGGGGACCAGCTCGTCCGGGGTAAATTCTGTGTGGTGCTGAATCTCAAAGGCGAAATCCCCCTGGTATCCGATGTCCCGCAGGGCCACCATGAAAGGCTCCCACTCCGTGGGACCGCTGAAGGGGAGAAGGTGGTTGGCGCACATGTCCAGGTAGTCGGAGATGTGGGTCGCCTTCAGGCGCTTTCCAATGAGCCGGGTCAGCTTGGCCGGGTCCTGCCGGCTGATGGCGGCGTGCTCCACGTCGAAGCAGATGCCGACATTGGAGCAGGGGAAGGAGTCCACCAGCTCGACCAAATCCTCCACCGAGGCGGTGTAGCGCTTCCTGGGGGCAATGTTCAGGTCCCAGAGGTTTTCAAAGGCGATGCCCACGTTCCGCTTTTCCGCGTACTCCAGTACCGGGAGGAAATAGGCCCTGTTTTTCTCCAGGGAACTCCGGCGGGGTTCCGCCGCCTCGAAATCCGTGCCCGCGTGGATGGCCACCCAGGGAATCCCCATCAGCTGGGCGCAGTCGATGGACCGGAGGATCAGGGCGTCCAGTTCCTCCCTGCCCTCCGCCAGGGGATCGCAGAAGTTATAAAAAGGGGCGTGGGCCTGGCCGAAGGTGATGCCGTACAGGGCGGCGGTCTCCGTGGCCCCGCCGATCCACCTCCGCCAGTCACTGTCCACAAAGGGGAAGCGGAAATTGGTGTAGTCCACAAGGTTGAGGTCCATCCGCTTGTAGCCCCCCTGGCCGCAGAAGCGGATGCACTGGTCCAGGCTTCCCTTCTCTCCGCGGGGGCGGTTAAAGTAGATGTTGGTTGACGTAGATAGGCGCATGTGCGTTCCTCCCTTGGCTGTTGGGTGCGGCCGCCGGCCTGTCAGGCTTCGTCGGGGTCCCGGATGAGCTTTGCGAAATACTCGCGGTTTCTGGGGCCGTCGAACTCCAGGAAGTAAATCCCCTGGGAGTGGCCCAAAAGCAGTTTCCCCTCGTGGATGGGAAGGGAGAAGCTGACGCCGATCAGAGAGGACTTCACATGTCCCGCCGCGTCCTGGGGGGTGTCGTGCTGGTGCTTGAAGTCAATGCGGGTGGGGATTAGCCGGCAGATCTCGTCCTGGAGGTCCAGAAAACCGTTAGGGTCCCAGAAGGACGTGATTGTCAGTCCCGCCGTGGTATGGGGGGTGCAGATGGTGCAGAGACCCTCCCGGATTCCGCTGCCCTCTACGAAGGCCTTGATTTCCTCCGTGAGAGATACCACGTCCCGCTCGGCGGTTTGAAGTTTGAAATGCTTTAGCATAAGGTGCTGCCTCCTCAGTCTAAGATGATGGCACTTTGCGTGATGCCCGCGCCGTGTTCGGCGAAGGCCCACCGATCTTTGCAGCCCCTGCCGTAGGTCTCGCCAATCATGGCGCTGACGAATCCGGCCAGCAGGGCCAGGGGGACAAAGTTTGTCAGGGCGGAGGAAAAGTCGTATTCCGTTTTAGGAATCTCGAAAATCTCCACGCCCTCTCCCTGGAAGAGCTCCGGCTCGTCGGTGACCACCGCCGTGGGGCGTCTCATGTCGGCGGCGGCGTGGTGGACCATCTCACGCACCCGGCAGATGCCCCGATTCCGCCCGGTGCAGACGACGGAGGTGCCGGTGGTGTCCACGTTGCGCATGAAAAAGTTCAGGTGGAGCCACTCCTCCGCGTTGACGCACATGGCTCGTTTCCCGGCGGCCTCGAAGACCTTGGCGTGGCCGTACCAGGCGGCGGCCAGGTCCTTGCCTGCGCCGGCGAAATCGAAAGCGTCAAAGTCCTTCCACCGCTCGGCCAGGGCCTCGGCCTGCCGGTCCATAGAGGGGAGCAGGCTGTCCAGGGCCTCGCCCTGGCGCAGCAGGTCCCTCCGATAGGCGTTGGCCTGGTCCATGGTATAGCGGCCCCGGACCTCGCCCAGGCGAATGGCCAGCAGCAGCAAAGACAGCACCGACACCAGATAGGAGCGCACGCCGGGGGCGTTCTCAAAGGAGGGAATCTCCAGGTCCAGGACCCGGGAGGCGCTGCAGCCCAGCAGGGAGTCCCGCCGTCCGGTGATGCCCAGGGCGAAGGCCCCCGCCCCCACGGCCCGCTGGATGGCCTCGCCCACCCGGGCGACGCCGCCGGAGCTGCTCACCGCGATGACCAGGGGATTCCGCGGGGCAAAGCCCAGTTGTTTCGAGTCGTAGTACCGACTCAGGTCCAGGGCGGTCACCACCTCTGTGGGGATGCCGGTGAGCTTCTCGAAGGCGAGCTTCACCGCCATAGACGCCGCCCGGGAGTCCCCGCAGCCAGTCAGGATGATCCGCTGTGTGGAGAAAATTTCCTGGAAGGACAAGATACTCCGGGCTTTGGGCTCCAGATCGTGATACTGGTCCGCAAGAAGGGCCGGCAGGCTGAGAACCTGCCGCCGCATGGCGTTGTCAAACTTGCTCATATCATTCCGCTCCTTTGCTGTTTGGGCTCAGGTTATTTTTCAGGAATTCCAATTCTAAGCTCTGAATTTCGGGCTGGCTGAAATCCGGGGAGGCGTGGCCCGTCCCCTCCAGCAGGACGAGCTCCGCCGGGACCTGGCTCTGAGTGAGCTGGTCGTGGAACAGGATGCTCTGCTGGTGCGGCACTAGGCGGTCCTCCGTCCCGTGCAGCAACAGGAAGGGAACGGAGTCCGCGGCAATATAATACGTGGGGCTGGCCTCGATCAGCGTAAGCATGTCCTGGTTTCTCAAAAACTCCCAAACAACGGCTTGCCCCTGCGTGTTCTTCTCTGTGGAGAGAGTGACCATCAGCTTGGGAAAGTCGTAGATTCCATAGAGGCAGATTGCCCCAGAGACCGTGTCTGGGATATCCGTGTACTCCGCGCCGCGGAATTTGGGCTGCCCTCCTGTCAGGGCTGCCATCGCCGCCAGGTATGCGCCCGCCGAGCCGCCGCAGACATAGACGTGTTCTTGGTCAATGTGGAACTGATTGGCGTGCAGCCTCAAAAAACGGATGGCCGTGCGGACATCCTCAATCTGGGCGGGGAAGCCGTCGTGGGCGGTGGTTCGGTACCCGATGCTGGCTACTGTGAAGCCGTTTTCAGCGAAGAAGGCCAGTTCCGGGAGGTGGCGGTCCGGCGCGGAGACCCGCCAGCCTCCTCCTCCGATGTAGACCAGGAGGGGAAACCGTTCGCCGCCGATGGGAGAGATCAAATGCAGCTGGAGCGGGAGCGCCATGGCGCGGGCTGTCCGCGCCTGTGTATAGGTAATCCCGCAGTACATCCGCGTGTCATAGCGGACCTTGGAAACCGATCGTTGTTGAATCATGGCATGTCCTTTCCGCTGTCGTTGGACGGAGAGCCCCAGCCGCCGGGGGCTGCTACAGGGCGGCAGCCATCTGGGCGAGAGCCTCCTCAAAGGAAGCGGCCTTGAAAATGGGCATGGAGGCGGAGAACATCAGGTTGATGGGGTAGTCGAAGTTCTCCGCGTTGCGCCCGCACTCATCCCGGTACTCTCGCTGGCTTCCGTAGTTGGGGATGCGCTCTTTCATGATCCTTGTGTCGTTCATATAACCAAAGAGTTTTTTCCCAAGCTGAAAGCCCATTCCGCATTCAAAGCTCACGTCCGTGCTGGGCTCGAAGCCCCGGAAATCGTTTAGGTTGGCGAGAATCATGTCACAGTCCCGCACGTGCCGCTGGAGGCGGTAGAACTGCCCGGCGGCCCGCAGGTACAGGTTCTCCCCGGCGTCCTCCGGCTCTCCCCGGGCCGGGTCCAGGGGGGTCACGGCGTCAAAGCCGTACTCCCGGCAGAGCCGCTTCCTTTCCGCGTATTCCGCCTCCGCGTCACGGCCATAGCGCTCAGGCCCCGCCAGATAGATGACGGGACGCTCCTTGCGAAGGGGCGGCAGGTCCTTCTGGATCAGGACAGAGGGACGCAGAACGCGGTCCTTATGTTCCTGCTCAATATCCAGCGTCAACAGGCCAAGGCAGTCCTGAAAGGACCCCTCCAAAATCTTGCAGGCTCCAAAGACAGCGGGGGAGAAGGGAAGGTCCGGGTAGGGCAGGACTTGGCCTCCGGCGTCCCGGACGGCGCCGTCCCGTAAAGAGATTCCCTGCTGCTTCCATACGATGGACCGCTTGTCCCGGGTGAAGCCGTAGCAGCGCAGCCCCCTGGCGTAGGCCATGCCCAGCTCGAAGATGGAGCCACCGTCCGGCTCAGAGCCCCGGAAAGCCTCCAGGTCCACCAAAATGGCGGTGGATTCGTTCATGCACTTGGCGCAGTTGCGGAAGATCTCGTCGGCGTTTTTCCGCAGGTCCTCGTGGCTGAGGTCCAGAGGGGTGTCGCTGGGCATGGCCACCCGGAAGCCCAGGTACTCCGCCTGGAGCCTCATGGCGTTCCACAGGGTGTAGCCGTTGGTGTAAAAGCACTCGGGTCCGGCGATATAAAGCGTTTCTTTTTCAAACAGCCTCAGGGCATCATCATACATATTCGGAAGCTCCTTTCCGAGATCACGCCAACACCAGCTTCATCAAAAGCCGGAGAAAGCGCTGGTGATCTGCGTGACGGGCGATATGGATCAGGGGGAGCTGCTCCCAAACGAAGTGGTGCCGGGCGTCCAGAACCGTCATGCCCAGGGTCAGAGAACCCGCCGTCTCGATGCCCACGCGGCCCTCGAAGGTCTCCACCAGGGTGGGGTCGATGGCGCAGCCTACTGCCATGCAGTCGATGACGGCGCAGTAGGCCTCAAAGCCCCGGTCGTTGACAAAGCGGATAGCCTGGCGAAGGAATCCCGCCTCCTTGTTGGGACTCTCCTCCAGCGCCGCAACGTCCGCCTCGGTCAGGTTCACATCAAAGTGGGTGGCCACGTCCAGGCCCAAGGCCGTCAGCTTGACGCCGGACCGATAAACCAGGTCCGCCGCCTCCGGGTCAACATACACGTTCCACTCGCTCATGGGGGTGTCCCCCGTGGCGTTGGCCCAGGCGCAGGCGTTCAGGCCGAAGGCACCGGTGATGGCGATGATTTCCCGGATCATGCCTTTGATCTCCGGGGCCTTCCGCATGGCCATGGCCACATTGCTCATAGGCCCGGTGCACAGGATGGTGATCTCCCCGGGGGCAGCCTTGACCAGGTCGATCAGAAGGTCCACGGCGTGTTTTTCACAGGGGCGCGCCGCCGGTTCCGGCAGAAAGTTTTCCGCCTGGCCGTCCTCGCCGTGGGTAAAGGGGTCCCGGGGGGAGGGACGGACCATGGGGCTCTCCATCCCCTTGGCCACGGGGATATCCGTTCTCCCCAGGAGCTCCAAGGTTTTCAGGGCGTTGACGCAGGTGATCCCGGCGGGGTAGTTTCCGTTCACAGTGGTGACCGCCAGAAGGTCCAGCTCTGGGGCTTTGCAGGCCATCACGATTGCCATGGAATCATCCATGCCCGGATCGCAGTCCAAAATGATCTTCTTTCGTTCCATAGCCGCTCCTCATTTCCTGTTAGATAAATATTTGATAAATATTTTTTGTTTGATAAAACAGTAGCATACAGCCTGCCGTTTTGCAATTCACCAAACAGCTAAACTTTTAATAAAGTTTTTGTGAGAAACGTGATTTTTTGGAAATGAATGCGTTTGGCACTTGGCGAGATCGGGAGAAAATGGGGTGATTATTCCAGGAATATGGAGGTTTCTCTTGACGGAACTCCCTGGAAAAGGTAAGATAACAGTGATAAAATTCGTTTAGCAGATGAGGTGGCGCCGTGAGAGTTAAGGTAAAGGACATTGCCAAGGCGGCGGGCGTCTCGACGACGGCGGTTTCCCTGGTGCTGAATGGGAAGCCTTCCCGCCTTTCAGACGCGACCAAGGAGAAGATCACCCGGGTGGCCCGGGAGCTGGCGTTCCAGCAGGATTCCCTTCACTCCGAAAGCGGGGAGCGGGTGAAGACGATGGGGCTGGTGGTGCCGTCTGTCAGCGACCCCTCCTATCTGAATCTGCTGTCCCGGGTCCAGAGCTGCGCGGATGGGGTTGGGTATACCGTGTTTGCCTGCGTCAGTGAGGAGGACTCGGAGAGAACGTGCAGGGCGGTGGAGAGCCTGGCTACAAAGAACGTGGACGGGATTTTGCTGGTGGCCCCCGTCACCGTGGAGCACGACGACCGGCTGACGAAGATGCTGAAGACCCTGGTGAGCGGGGCGGTCCCCCTGGTGCTGGTGGACCGGGCAGTGTATTCTGTCTTCGGCGATTTTGTCACCACAGACAACAAGTACGGCGGCCGGACTGCCGCGCTCTATCTGGCGGAACAAGGGCACGGCCGGATCGGATATCTGGGCGGTCCCCAGAACGTGTACACCGCCAGAAAGCGCTTTCAGGGATACCGGGAGGGCCTTGCGGGCAGGAAGCTGCCCTACAACGATGCCCTGGCCTTTTTTGGGGACTTCTCCAGGGAGAGCGGCAGGGAGGGGGCCGCGGCGCTCTATGAAAAGGGGTGCCGGGCCGTTTTCGCCGCCAACGGACTGATGACGGATGGGGCCGTGGAGTTCGCCAGGGAGCGGGGCCTGCGAATTCCAGAGGACTTCGCGATTGTGGGTTATGACGCCCCCGGGGCGCAGGTGCCCTGTATTTGCCAGAACGTTTCCCTGATGGCGGAGAAGTCCGTGGATCTGCTGATGGAACAGATCGAGGCCCATGGGGCTAAGGTCCCTCCTCGGAATTTCTATATCACACCGGTGCTGTCCAACGGAGAGGGGCTGCCCGGCTTCTGAGACCGTGGAGCCGGGCGTCAAAGAGAGAATCAGCCGTAGAGGGGAACGCTTATGAGAATCACCGCAAAGGACATCGCCAGGGAGGCGGGGGTATCGGAGACCACCGTATCGCTGGTTCTGAACGGCCGGCCCGCCCGCATTTCGGAAAAGACGCAAAAGCGTGTGCTGGAGATTGCCGCAAAACACCGCTTTACCAGTAACCAGATCGCTGTGTCACTGGCAACACGAAAGACTTACACACTGGGAATCATCCTGCCGAATTTGACGAATCCGCTGTTTCCGCGTCTGGCCGCCGGGGTGGAGAAGTACGCTCAAAAAAACGACTACGCGCTGTTCCTCTGCAACTGCGAGGAGAGCGCCTCCTTATTCCTGCACTACCTGGAGGTGCTGCAAAGGCGGTGCATCGACGGGTTGATCGTGCTCCTCCCCAGCGAGGTGGACGAGAGGCCGGACCAGTTCTATCAAAAGGTCCACGAGGCCTTGTCGGCCTCCCAGGTACCGGTGGTTTTGGTGGAGCGGAGGATGAAAAACCACCCCTGTGATTTTGTCTGCATCGATAACCGGAGGGGCGGGAAGCTGGCCACGGAATACCTCCTCTCTATGGGACACACAAGAATCGGCCACATTACGGGAACCCCGTTTTTTGCGGAGAGGACCAACGGTTACAAGGACGCCCTGGAGAGCCGCGGTATTTCTGTGAAGCCGCGCTGGATCGCGGAGGGGGACTTTTCCATCGAATCCGGATTCCAGGGGGCGAGGAGACTGCTGGCGGAACGGGTGACGGCCATTTTCGCCGGAAATGACGAGATGGCGCTGGGCGTGTTGAAGGCCGCTGCGGAGGCGGGCCTGCGAATCCCGGAGGACTTATCGTTGGTGGGCTTTGATGATAATCCAATCGCGAAGGTTATGCCGGTTCCCCTGACCACTGTCCTGCAGCCTGGCGAGACCATGGGGGAAAAGGCCTGCGAGGTTCTCCTGGACCGGCTTTCCGATCCTGAAGAGAAAGGGAAGCCCCAGGACTTCCTCTTTGAGCCCGTGCTGATTACGCGGCGCTCCGTCTGCCCGCCTCCTGGAAAAAACGGTTGACAAGGCGGGAAGACGGCTGTATGATGGAAACACGAAGTAAAGCGCTTTAGCAAGAACGATATATGGAGGTTCCCTCAAAGTAGGGGCACATAAAGCAGGGCGGTTTTTATGTGCCTCTTCTTTACACCCGACTGATAAAGCGCTTTATCAAAAACGGGTTTCGGCTTTTGAAACCAGAATATGAAAAGGAGAGAAGTTATGAGAAAGCTGTTTGTCTTGATTGCCGCCTGGGCGCTGGTCCTGGGGACCCTGGCAGGCTGCGGCGGAGATCAGTCCACCTCCGCCCCGGCTCCGGAGAAGGGAGGAGAGCTGGAGCTGGTTCTGTGGCACAACCGCAGCGGCACCAATGGGGAAACCGTGGACGCCCTGGTGGAGGAGTATAACAGCACCATCGGGGCGGAAAAAGGCGTCAAGGTGGTTTCCGTGCGGCAGGACGACTCTATCGTTTCCACGTTTAAAACCCTTCTCTACGCCAAGGACATGGAGAACATGCCAGACCTAGCCACGCTGTACGCTGGAGATGTGGAATACGCCAGCACGGTGAGCTGCATCGAGCCTCTGGACGAGCGGATGGCCAACGACCCGGATTTTCACGCCGAGGACATGGTGCGGTCCCTGATGAGCACCTATAATTATCAGGGGACCCAGTACAGCCTCCCCTTCCACGGGGACACCATGATTATGTACTACAACAAGACCGCCTTTGAAAGAGCGGGGCTGGACCCGGAGGCGCCCCCCACCACCATCAAGGAGATGGCCGCCTGCGCGGAGAAGCTCCTGATTAAGGACGGGGAGACGGTGAAGCAGTACGCCATTACCCTGGGTCTCCAAAACTGCTATCTGAACAACTGGATTGCCAACCAGGGGAATGTTTACTATCTGGGCAATAATGAGGCCGGGCGCACGGGGAGAATGACCGAGGTGACCTTTGACAAGGACGGGACCATGCTGACGCTTCTGAATGAGTGGCAGAAGGTCCTGGACACCGGGGCGGTTCAAAGTGTGGACTCCGGAGATCAGCCGAAGGACGAGTTCATCTCCGGACTGAGCGCTATGTTCATCGGCGGCAACTGGGCCATGACCTCCATCGAGGAGGGCGCGGCGGAGACCGGCTTTGAGCTGGGAGTCTGCCCCATGCCCAAGGTGCGGGAGAGCGACATCGGGGGAAGCTGCCCTGGCGGCACCTCCCTGTATATGATTAACAAGGGGTCCAAGGATCGCACGGACGCCGCCTGGGATTTCATGAAGTGGTGGACATCCGCCGAGACCCAGGCCAGGTTCTGCATGAAGACGAAGTACATCCCCGTAAACGCCAAGGCCCTGGCGGGCCAGGAGATTCAAACCTGGCTGAGGGAGAATCCCCGGTACAGTGTCGCCTTTGACGTGCTGAGCCAGTCGGATCCCCGCATTCAGGAGCAGCTGGCTCCCACCCAGCAGGAGTTCCAAATGATTTTCCAGGACACCTGCCTGCAGTGGGCCAGCGGCGAGCTGACCGCAGAGCAATGCGTCCAAGTCATGGCGGAGAAGTGCAACGCGGCCCTGGATGAGTTTAACGCGGCAAACCCTGTGGGATAACTGTAGCAATCTTCAGAAGAAAAGCGCGGGTCCGGCGGGGGGCCGCCGGACCGTGCCCCCACTGGAGAGATGGCGGCCCATTGGGAAGCCGTCTTTCCAGCAGGAACGATTACAAGGGAAGGAGGGTGCTCGATGAAAAAGAAGCACGGCTTGGCGCCGTATGCTTACCTCTTTTTTTCCATGTTGTTTATCATTGGATTCATCTATTATCCCGCGATAAAAACCATGTTTAAGAGCCTGTATCTGGTGAATGCGGAAAACCATCCCGTGGCCTTTGTGGGTCTGGCAAACTACCGGACCCTCTTCTCGGACCCGGAGTTTCGCGGTGCAGTCCGCGTCACTTTTCAGTATGCGCTGTGTTCCGTCCCGCTGACAATTGTTATCGCCTATGCCCTGGCGCTGGTCTCGGCTCGAAAGAGGCGGCTGTCCAGGCTTTATGAGCTTTTGTACGCGCTTCCCATGGCAGTGTCCATGTCCGTTGCCTGCGTGATTTTTCGGATTCTGTTCAACGGAAACCTGGGACTGATTAACCACGTTTTCGGATGGAGTATTCAATGGTTTACGGATAAAAGCTATACGCTGGTAGTACTGATTATCATCGGCGTGTGGCTGGAAATCGGAATGAACTATCTGTTCCTGCTCTCGGCGGTTCGGGGGGTGAACCGGGACCTGCTGGAGGCGGCGGAGCTGGACGGGGCCTCCGCCCTGAAAAAAGTCCGGTACATTTACACGCCTCTGATTTCGCCCACGGTGTTCTACCTGTTCTGCGTGGACATGGGCGCGGCGCTGATGATGTCCGGCCCGGTAATTATCCTGACCAACGGCGGGCCCAACGGCGCCACGACGACCATGATTTATTACATGTACCGCAAGGGCTTCTATATCTTCAACTATGGGCTGTCCTACGCCTCGGCAGTGGTGGCCTTTGCCATTGGCTTCGTTGTGATTTTGGCCGCCTTTGTCTGGGAGCGCAAGGGGGTGCAGTATTGAAATGACAAAGCTCAAACGAACGAAAAGCGCGCTGCTACAGGCGTTATTTGTGGTGCTTGGAATCGCCATTGCGTTTCCCGTCCTGTACGCGCTCTGCGCTTCCTTCATGAAGCCCACGGAGATCGTGGGCCTGGACCCCAAGGTGATCCCCACCGGAGGCAGCCTGAGAAATTATCTGGAGGTGTTTGAAACCACCAATATCCTGCGCCAGTCCTGGAACTCCATCGTGATTACGGCGGTAACCACCTTCCTGCGGCTGTTTGTGGCGGCTCTGGCGGCGTATGCCTTCGCCTTTTTCGATTTTCCGGGGAAACGCCTGTTTTTCTACCTGACCATCTGTACCATGCTGATCCCCGGAGAGGCCACGCTGCTGACCAACTACGAGACCGTGTCGGGCCTGGGTCTGGTGAATCGGTACATGGGATCCATTATCATGTTCATCGGTTCCGGGACCGCAGTTTTCATCATCCGTCAATATTTTCTGAATCTGCCGAGGACTTTGTACGAGTCTGCGGTCATTGACGGCTGCGGAAACTTCCGCTTTTTCCTCACCATCGTTCTCCCGCTGTCGAAGCCGGTGCTGTCTGCCTCCGCCATCAATGGTTTTGTGCAGATTTGGAACCAGTATCTCTGGCCCAAACTCATCGCCACCAGACCGGAGATGTTCACAGTCCAGGTGGGGCTGGCGCAGCTGAACTCAACGGAGGGCTCAGCCTACGGCGTCATTCTCGCGGCAGCGGTTGTGGCACTGATTCCGACCCTGGTGTTTTTCGTTGTCTTCCAAAAACAGATCGCCGGAGGGATGATTGCCGGTTCTATCAAGGAATAAAAAGGAGCGCCTATGTTATATACGACAAAAAAGGTAGACTTTGCCGTCGAGATCAACGAGTATGGACAGCCCTACGTGAATCCATATTTCGGCTGTACGGCGGGCTGCCCATTCTGCTATTGGCTCAGCATCCCCGGCTGGGAGGGCAAGATCGACATCCGGCTGAACATCGCGGAGCAGCTGGACCGCTATTGCCAGGAGCGGGAGGCGGAGAGACCCAGGCTTTATATGGGCAGCTACTGTGACCCCTATATGGAGGAGGTGGAGGCGGAGTATCAGCTGACGCGGCGCTGCCTGGAGGTGGCCGCCAGGCGGCGGTTTCCCCTGACCTTGTGCACCAGTGCCCGGTCCGAGCTGATTCTGCGGGACGTGGACCTGCTGAGGCAGATTCCGGGGCTGACAGTCGTGGCGGAGCTGTGCCGCTTGGACCAGACGGAGCGATTGAACCGGGGAGAGGACCACGTGGGCATCCGCATGGCCAACCAGCTCTCCGGCGCCGGGCTGCGGGTGGAGGCCACCTTTGCACCTGTCCTGCCAGGGGTCACGGACCTCGCCGCCGTGCGGGAGAGACTGGCGGAGCACATCCCGCTGTACATCGACGTGATGCATGTGGAAAAGGGCTCCGTGCAGGAAACGCGGATTTTAGAGCGTGTGTCGGCCCTGCGGCCGGCCCTGCTGGAGGTCTACCGGGCCTTTTTCGCCGGGGAGCGGCCGGAGATGGACCGGGAGATCCTGGAGATGGCGGGCGGGGACAACATCCGCCTGTTTCCAATGGAAGATTGACACGGGGAGGGAATCGGATTGGAGTTGAGAGAACTGCGGGAACGGATTTACGCCGGGGTGCTGGGGAAGATCATCGGCGTATACCTGGGCAGGCCTGTGGAGGGATGGAGCTATGAGGCCATACGGGAGCGCTTCGGCGAGATCGTCTATTACCCCCATCGGGCCGCCGGAGTGCCCTTGATCGTGGCGGACGACGATATCTCCGGCACCTTCGCCTTCTTCCGGGCGATGGAGGACCACGGCTGTCCGGCGGACCTGTCCGCAAGGGAGATCGGGGAGACATGGCTGAACTACATCATCGAGGACAAAACCATCCTGTGGTGGGGCGGGCCTGGACGCTCTACTGAGCACACGGCCTATCTCAACCTGAAAAACGGGATCCCCGCTCCGGAAAGCGGGTCCATCGCCAGAAACGGGCGGGCGGTGGCGGAACAGATTGGCGCTCAGATTTTTATTGAGGGCTTTGCGATGTGCTATCCGGGGGACCCGGAAAAAACAGCCGCCTTGGTGCGGAAGGCGGCCTCGGTAAGCCATGACGGACTGGCTGTGGACGCCGCGTGCCACCTCGCCGCCCTGGACGCCCTGGCTTTCCAGGAGGAGCGCCTGGAAACGCTGCTGGACGAGGCGTTCCGCTTTATACGGGAGGACCGGCTGCGGAGGCTGGTTTCCGACGTGCGGGAGTTCTGCGCGGCGGAGGGAGACTGGCGGAAGGTTCGGGAGAAGCTGGATGTCCAATATGGCTATCGCCTGTATCCGGGAAGCTGCCATATCGCGCCGAACCACGCCATGGTGCTGGCCGCGCTGCTGTGCGGCGGGGACGACTTTCAGCGCGCGGTGTCCATCGCGGCCTCCGCCGGGTGGGACACGGACTGCAACGCGGGAAACGTAGGGGCTCTGAACGGCATCCGCCTGGGCCTCCGGGGGATTGACGCCGGGGGAGATCTGCGGACGGAGGCGGCGGACCGTCTTCTTGTGATCACCTCCGACGGCGGAGAGGCGGTGTCTGATGCCGTCCGGGAGACCCGGAACATCGTGCGGGCTGCCTGTCGGTTGAACGGCTGGGAGGAGCCCGCCCCGAGAAAACGGTTTTCCTTTGATTACCCCGGGTCCCTCCAGGGATTCGCCCCCTGTCCTTACAGTGATGGCTCCCATCACGGGTTCCGCTTGACCCACGAGGAGGGACGCCTCGCGGTCCGGTGCGCCGGCGTGGGGCGGGGCCTCCCGGCGGAGTTTTCCACGCCCACGTTCCTCGAGTTTGAACCGGCGGCAGGGAGCTATTTATCAGAGGCGTCCCCGACGCTGTACGAGACGCAGACAATCCGAAGCCATACCCGGCTGAAAGAGGCGGCGGGCCAGCCGGTCCGGCTCCAAATGTACGTCGTCTTCCGAGAGGGAAATGCGGTCCGCCGGGCGTATTCTGATGCCTGGACCCTGGAGGATCAGTGGAAAGAGTGCGTATGGACAGTCCCCTCTCTGGAGGGCGGGGCGATTTTGCGCATGGGCTTCTCGGTCTCGTCGGACGCCCGGTTTTCCGGCACGGTCTGGATCGGAGACGCCGGATGGGAGGGGCCGCCAAGGCGCTTTGCGCAGTCGGGCGTCCTGATGGGATCCATCTGGGACCTCCTGCCGGAAAAGCTGCGGATGTGGACCAGCTCCGCCAAGTGCTTCTCCGCCGACGGGGTCCACACCTATTCCATCGCGCAGGCGGAGGGGACCGGGTTGGCCACCCTGGGAACCAGGGACTGGTTTGATTATACGGTAAAGGCCAATTTGACCTTCAGCCTGCACGAGGCCGCCGGGCTGGCGATGTACTGCCGGGGACACCGCCGGTATTACGCGGCCCGGTTTCGGGAGGGCCGGCGGGTCGAGATCGTTCTGGAGCGGGACGGAGAGACTGCCGTCCTGGCGGAATGTGTTTTTCCCTATGAACAAGACCGGGCTTATACCGTGGCCCTTTCCTGCCGGGAATGGTGTTTTCAGCTGACGGTGGACGGCCTGCCGATTTTGTCCGCGCAGGACGAGGGGCGCGTCCACAAGAGCGGTGGCTGCGGCTTCCTCGTCTGTGACGGAAGTATGCTGGCGGATGACTTTGCCGTCTTGGGGGAATGAGATATGGCCTATCCTGTCGCGGATGCCCACTGTGACCTGCTTTCAAAAATTATGACGGCCCAAGCGGACTTTTCTTCGCCACATCCCGGACAGATGGTTTCCCGGGAGGGTCTCAAAACTGGCGGTGTTCGTCTGCAAGTGTTTGCCCTCTGGTATGATCCCAGGCTTGGAAGCTCCCCGCTTGTCCAGTGCCGGAGCATGGCTGCGGAGTATCGGCGGCTCTTGGCGGATTACCCGGAATTGCGGAGCGTTTCCGCCGGCTATGAGTTGAAGGCGGGAGAGGTCGAGACCGCCTTGGTACTGGAGGGCGGGGAGGCACTGCTGGAGAAAGGCGCGAGTCTGTTGGAATTTTGGGAGGCCGGAGTCCTGGCGCTGTCGTTGACTTGGAATATTGACAACCCCCTGGCGGGAGCGGCGGAGGGAAGAGCCGGGTACGGACTGACGGCCCTGGGGAAACAGATGGTCCTGGAGGCAAAGCGTCTGGGTATGGCCATTGACGTCTCTCACCTCAGCGACAAGGGGATTCGTGATATTCTGGATATGAGGGATGTTCCGGTTTTTGCCTCCCATTCTAATTGCCGAAGTGTTTTCAATTGCCGCAGATCGCTGCCAGACGAGACGATCCGCAGGATCTCAGATCGAGGCGGCGTAGTAGGCGTCAATTTCTTTCATGAGCATTTGGGAACGCCGTTTCCCTCTACAAAGGAAGCCGCCGCCCAGCTGCGGCACCTCGCGGACGTTGGGGGAATTACCTGCTGTGCGATAGGCTCTGATTTTGACGGGATACCCTATGGCCTGTCAAATCTGCAAACCAGCGGCGAGTTTCAGCGGCTGGTACCGGCGTTAAAAAACGCAGGCTTTTCAGAGGATGAAATCGAGATGGTTCTGTACAAGAACCTGCGCGGATTCTTCTGCGGCTTGTCTGTGGATCCAATCGGCTGATTTCTGACGCCGTGGGGCAATCGCTTATTTTAAACAGTGTGGAAATGCACGGAGGAATCTGAATGAAAATTCTCAACTTTGGCTCTTTTAATATTGATCGGGTGTACAACGTTTCGCAGTTTGTCTCTGAGGGAGAGACTATTTTAGCAAAGTCCTTGAAGATTTTTCCTGGCGGCAAAGGCTTGAATCAGTCTATTGCCGCGGCAGGTGCGGGAGCATCTGTTATCCATGCTGGCACGGTCGGTCCTGAAGGGGAATTCTAGTTGATTTTTTACGTTCAAACAATGTCAATGTAGAAAATATCAAGCGTACAAACGAAGAAACCGGACATGCGGTTATCCAAGTAAATTCTTCGGGGCAGAACTCCATTATCATATATGGCGGGGCCAAGCAACTCCTTGATGATGCGTATATTGAGCATATCCTAAATTGCGGCAAAACCGGAGATACATTCATTTTGTGAGTCCTCCTATCATGTGGCGGCTCACATGATATCACCTTCTCCCAGCAGCATCCAGATAATTTGCCAGACAGTTATACCATTTCGATTTACGGCGAGGGTGTCAACGTAAACACCCTCGCCAGAGCAACACCCCGATATGTGGACAGACAGGGTGTCACACATAACACCCTGCCCTCAGCCCTGCTCCTTATCAGATGGCGCGCCAGACCACTGATGTACACACGAAATCGCGTTCTTGAGCAGATCTCCAATGGTCTGAAACGTCTGGGCTAACTCATAGGGCTCCTTCACAGAGCTCCCAATTTCTTCCTGGGTTATGCGGGTACACTCCGTCCAGATCCGCACGTTTTCCGCCGTGGGGGTCAGCAGGACAGCTCGCCGTTGTCTAAGGCTTCCTTTATAGCGGCGGGGGCGCGTTCATCGATCTGCATGGCCTTGCCCATGGTGACTTCACCGATGCCAACAGTATTTGCCAACTCCTTCCGAGTGCTGCTGGGGGAAATCGGGCCTGACAATGCTGTCAAGCCCGATTTTGCACCCTTGCTTTTCTGATCCCCGCCGCCTGCGGACATATTCTTCCTTGCCCTGGCCTCAATCCCTGGCTTCAGTTTCAGCGCGATCTTGCCCAGCTCCCATTTGTCCAGGTTGCGGCGGCCCTTCTGGGTATCCAACGCCCACTGCTTGGCTTCCAGCAAATCCGCGAACGAGAAAACCAGCATTTTGAACGGCAGGCCGTGTTTTTCGCAGATACGGAAGCGGTTGTGTCCGTCAACGATGACCATATCCTCGTTGACAATGATGGGAGCGTAACAGCCGTCTTCCAGGATATCGCTCTCCAAAGAAGAAAACTGCTCCACACTTAACGGCGGGAGCAGTTGTTCCATCTCCGGCCAAACGACAGAGGTTCGCTCAGAGCTGCCATATTCGGTTTTTGTGTTTTGCAAAATGCCATCTCCTTCAGTTTGATTTTGCGGGTCATCGCCGTAAAGTTCCGTTCTACCCAATCCGGTTCCTGAGGCAACCCTGCTCGGCGCTGTGTCGTATAGCTTCCCTTGGCCCGCTCCCTCAAACTGAGATCATGACAGGCTTCCCCGAAAAAGTATCCGATTGGACGGTCATTTACTTTTACCACAGACACAAAAATGTGCCTGGGGTACAGCGATAAGCCTATAAATGAAATCCAATTCCTTTCGGGAAAGCCTGTTATAATGAGGACAATTATTAAAACGTCTTTTTCAATCAATTGCTGTAACGCCAGTATAACTCCAGCAAGAAGTCGTGACAAGAAAAATTTGTTTTCTTGACATAAAAGTTAATAGTAGCGCAGTTATAAATCAATGCCGCAATCCAACCCCTGAACATATCTGGTCAATTTCAGCCTGAACCGCTGCCATTTGCGCTCTAATATCTTCCTGCGCTTCTTTGTTGTGATGCTACATCGCCAGCAACAGACGCATATTGAGGGAGTACAGTTCATCTTTTAGGGTATTCAGTGTAACGCCCCGGCTGACAGGCGTGTTTTTGGAACGATAGCCGCTCATAGATATTCACTCCTATAAGGCCAGCGCAATCTGTTGGCAGCCGCATCTATAAATCAGAGCTGGTATAATGTTTTGGGTGTGATTAGTCGGCGATTGCAAAAAGGGCTGCTGTGCATATAGAAACAAAAAGTGTTCCAATAACTCCCAAAGCGCATAATACCATCAATGAAATCCAAACTTCTGGAGGCATTTTCTTTCTGTTTTTTTACAACAGTAACCGCAATAATTGCAAGAACTAATGCTCCCAAAACCAGCAGCATCAGTTTTGGTATTACATCATTCGGTATGAAGGACAGCAATTTCACCACTTTCCATCGTTTCTATTCAAATGTGGCGCACCCAGTACGCCGGCAATCTTCGCAGCTGAGTATATTCCCTTTGGGGGCAGCGCAGCAGTTTTCGCCGCGCTGCCCCCGTTCTGACTGCCTTAGTCCAGCACAATGGTGTGAACCGCTTCAATCAGATCAACCACGGCGGTGCGATCCACCAGGGATGCGCTCTCGCCGTCCACCACGGCGAGACAGCGGCTCCCATCATAGCGGTACAATTTGATTTCAACCTGGGGAAAGCTCTCGTTATCCAAGTGAACGGTCAGGCTGACTTCTTCCCTTTCAGTGGGCCGCTCATCGGTAAACTCGTCTGCGGCTAAGGCTTCCAGTGTGGATTGAAGATCGGCAATTTCCAGGTCCTCCTCCTGATAGGCCCAGATGTGATCCTCTCCATCCTTTTCAGAGGTGAGCGTGTAATTGTTCCCTTCCAGAGAGATGTCGATCTGCTGCACATCGGAGAAATCTGCCCATATCACTTCGGGATGCCGGAGGTCATTGTAAGACATTGCCGCCAGCGTTTTGTAGCTGCTGGAGGGAATCTTGTAGACAATTTGCGATTCCCCGACCCGGACATATGCCGAGATTTCGGCCTCCTGGTCCTCGTCCTCCGCTTCTTCGGCGGCTTTGACATCCTCCGGGTCCGGATTGGCATAGAGGACAAAGGTATCCGCAATTTCTTCGCCATCTTCCCCTTCCGTGATGTAATCCACGGTGATTGTCAATTCGGGAGCATCCAGGCCATATGTCTGCAGTTCCTCATCCGTTACGTTATATGACACATAGTTGACCGGATTCAGATTGGTGATGCTCCGCAAGAAGCTATCCACCTTGGGCGTATCCAGCGGCAGATTTTTGCCGCTCCGCTGGGTGAAGTAAACATCATCGGCATTGTAACTATCTACGCTGTTTTCCTGATAGGCAATGCTGTATGCTTCTGTACCTGTGAATTGAATTTGGGTCACATGGTCAAAGGACGGTATCTCATCGTGGTCGATCATGTCGCTGAGAACTGCGTCGTATTCGTCCAGGGGGTCGTGCTTGACCAGATACACGTTCCCGTCCCCAATGGAAACATACCGCTGGGAATCCATCTTGCTGTAATCGCCCAGCTTGACCTCGTAGCTCTGCTCCCCGGTGGACAGATTGATAGTGCAGATGGGATCGTCCAACCCATACTGTCCAAAGTCCTCCACGTCCTCAATGATAAAGGCCGCGCTGAAGGACTGGAACTGCTCTAGCAGCTCATTGATCTTTTCCTCACTGGCCGGGAAATTCTCATCCTTATCATAGAGCCAGGTTTCATCCTTGTGGAATGCCAGCGTTTCCTCGTTGTACTCCCAGGAGAGGGACTGCACTGATTCGCTGGGCAGTTCCAGGATGATCTCTCCGGTTTCTTTGATTTGCTCTTTCCGTTCCTCCATCTGCATCACCGCAAAGGTGGCGATGCAGGCCACAGCTAAAATTCCCAGAAGGATATAGAGCTTTTTAGACCGGTTCATTTTGCAGCCTCCTTCTTCTCAATACCACCCAAATGCCGATGCCCAGATACAGCAGCGGGAACACGCCGATCATAGTCACCTTCAGCAAAGAGGCGGCAGATTCGCTGATGGTCAGGTAGTTGTAGTTCAAAGACTTGCTGCGGATGGCCATCGCCTCCGTTTCACCAATCAGCGAGGACAGGGCGTTCATCCCCAGGTTGGCGTTGGCCCCGGAGGAAGTGGCGTTATACATATCATCCAGGAAGTAGGACGAGGTGAACCATACGATTTTACCTTCCCCGGCGGTGTCAATGGAGACAGCCAGCGCAAAGGGGCCGTCAATGTCCCCTTCCTCCTGCCCGTAATCCGTCATGCCGTACCCGGCCAGCTTGCTGTAAGAGGTATAGGAGGTGGTCAGCAGCTCTGTCACAGTTCCGCTGCGGTCGTTTTCGGTCACAGTCAGGCCCAGGGAGATGGGCATGATGGGATAATAATTCTCGTCTATCAAGGAATCGGTAATGGCGCCGCTGGTCATATCGGGCAGCAGAACCGCAGGCCCCTGGAAGGAGTAGTGCTCCCGGTCTCCTTCCACGACAATGCCCTCATTGGCCTCCACACCGTAGTCCGCCAACAGGTCATAGAGGTTTTCCAGGATGCCGTCCTGCACCGGCCCGGCCACCACAAACAGCTTGCCGCCGTCCGCCGCATAGTCTGCCAGCAGGTCTTTTTCCTCCTGGGAGATGTCGCTCTCCGGGGCATAGATCATCACACAGTCCGCGTCCTCCGGGATGGCGTCTACCGTCAGCAGGGAGAGGGTATTGGTCTCCATATTTTCTTTCTCGATCTGCTCCTGGAAGGAGGCCGGGAGGTCAGCCTCTCCGTGGCCCTCCAAGATGTAAACCTGGGGCAGCTCCTCGCTGACCACATAGTCAATGGCGGAGGTGATCGCTCCTTCGCCGTCAAAGGAGGTGCTGTAGGAGTAGGAGTAAATATCCGCCTCCTGCACATAGATGTCGTCATACCCGATGAAGCGGTTACGATCCCCGCACTCTACGATCAGGCTGTTGTTCCGCACCGTTTCATCCGTATATTGCTCTGCAAAAGCGGGGTAGACATCCGGGTTCTTCTTCACCACCTGGATATGGTCGGAGAGGCTGTCGTATTTCCCCAGCAGATTCTCAATCACCTCGTCCTCCTGGCCGGACTGCACCACCCAATAGATGGTCACATCCTGTTCCAGAGCGTTGACCACCACCTTGGTGTTGCCGGTGATGGAGTAGAGCTTGGAGGCGCTGATGTCATACTTGGTTACAGCAGTGGGCAGGGCGGAAGCAAAAATGTTGGCCACAATTAGAATTGCCAGCACCACTACGGAGATAGTCAGGGAGTAGGAGCCTCCGCGAAAGGCGTTTCGATTTTTCATCAGTTGTACCTCCGTTTCTCCAGCGACTGGATAGACAGGAACAGGAAAAGCACAATGACGCTGGCATAATAGACAATAGAGGTCATATCAAAAACACCGTTGACAAAGCCAGTAAAGCGGTCAAACAGGGACAGCTTGGTCATAATGCTGGGCAGCAGGCCCTCAAATATGCCGCCGTTCACAAAGCTGGTGATTGCAATAGCCGCAATCAGAACGAAGCAGACGCCATAGGCCAGATTCTCATTTTTCGTCAGATGCTTAGGCCTTGTTTGAAAAATAGCGAGGAGTAGGCTAAATCAACAAAATAGCAATAGAAGCCAAGTAAACGAAGGCAAGAAAAGAAGCATCTAACTTGTCATATCTGGTGGCAATTCTGCGAAACCATTTAAGCTTTTGGAAGAAGCATTCAACCAAATGGCGCTCTTTGTATAACCACCAATCTACCGGCCATGGCTCAGAAACATTGCTCTGCGGCGGGATCACATAGCAGGCTCCTTGTTCTGAAATGTAACTTCGAATATTCTTTGCCCCATAAGCACGATCTGCCAATACATTACTACCTCTGACCGTGACCTTTTCCAGCAGTTCAACGGCATGGACTGAATCATGGTCATTCCCCGCAGACAGCATAAATTCAACCGGGTTCCCCAGCCCGTCCACAATTGCGTGCAGCTTTGTATTTAACCCTCCTCTGGTTCGCCCAATTGCCTTATTCGCCGTTTTTTCCCCCTCCATTGGCGCTTTCGTGAACCTTAACGCAAGTAGAGTCCAAACTCAGATTTTCCATATCCGCATCTTCGGACAAGGCGTGAAATATCGCTTCCAATGTACCATCATCCCGCCATTTGGCAAATCGGGCATAAACGGACTGCCAGGGGCCATACACCTCCGGCAGTTCCCGCCACTGCGCTCCGCTGCGGGCAATCCATAGCATTCCATTGAGCATTTTTCGGTCATCTTTCCGAGGCCGGCCTCGTTTCCCTGTCTTTGGGGGCGGAAGCACTGCTTTCACTCGTTCCCATTGTCCTTTTGTCAATTCATATCTCTTCATTCCTCTATTTTCGCACTTACCATCGATTTGTGCAATATTTATTTTTCAAACAAGCCCTAGGCATAATAGTTGTTTTAATTTCTCCCGGTGTTCCCACATACCGTTGATCGGCCGGCTTGTTCGGGTTTGGTCTCCACTTTCCTCCGTAGGCACTTCCACCGCCTTTCAGCTGCACATCTATAAACGGAACAATTGTATCATAAACGGGCGGCGATTGTCCACCAATTTTGAAGGCTTCCAGCCCCTCAGCCTTGTATGACCGCTCATAATTCATGTGCCGCCAGGAGCTGCGCTCATAATCCACATATACAATATCTCCCTGCATCTCGGGAAATGGCATATTGTAGCAAATGATTTTTTCTGGCTCGATCCGCTGCAGCATTTCATTATAGCCAGCCATGAACCACTCTTTCTGATCGCTTCTATGGTCATGTTCAGAAGCCATATAAGTAGAAACAGCCACTACACTGCCTTTCTCAATGCCCTCAAAGCAGAAATCAAATGTGGATTCATCACCCCAGTTTACAGTTGGAATGACCCGCATTCCTTTTGACGCCCAGTATGCTCCACACCAGCGATTCCGAAAGGTGTTGTAGAGCTGCATGACCGGCGCCATTTCCAGGTACATGCTGAAATCCGGAGAGAGTACTGCCCGATACCGGGAGAGCCGTTCTAAATCGCTGTCCGGATTTTTCCAGACTCGCTCAAAGCGGTAGTCGTAAAGGAAAAAATGCACCATACGGTCAAGATGGTTTTGATCTTCCAAATGAGTTTTATCAAATCCGATCAAAAGGAGATCAATAAAATCGTCCGGCCTGGGCTCAAATTTGGGAAGGAATCTTTAGCTTTCCCGTTCCAGGGAATTGGTTCCGTAGTAAGGTCCAGCTAGTACGATAATGATAGTTTTCTTCTGTCATAATTGACCTCCTGTTGAAATGTAGGGAATATATCCCTCATTGCACAGGTGTACTTATATAAAAGTTGTACGTTTGTGTACACCCAACCAAGAGTTTTAGTTTTACAATGTGAAACTCATACCAATCATGTTTTCAGGATTTTGGCTCGCTTGAGTTTCTCCTGCCGTACTGCCATAAACATCTCGTCAGAAATAATGGCCTCATGGGAGCTGGTATAGAGATACCGTTCCATGAGGCCATTGTTTTCAATCTGGACAGCACCAGTGCTGATAGTTTTCTGGAGTAACACTCGTCCAGTATATTTTTCATTAGAGAGCAGCTTGTCAATCGCTTCCCGATTCCACTTAGCTCTACCCGTAGGAGAGGGGATACCCTGTTGCTCCAGCCCGGCAGCAATTTTCCCAAGGCTGTCACCGGCAAGGTATCGTTCAAATATCCAGCTCACCACCTTGGCTTCGTCCGGATTTATCTCCAGCTCTCCATCAGAATTGATCGTGTATCCGTAGCACTTGCGCTTTGCCATTTTGGAGCTGCCGTCCTGAAACCCCTTCCGGAGACCGTTCTTAATTGCTTCACTTTTTTGTACCATGTTCATAATGATTCTCCTTCTATAAATAAAAATACCGCAGTGAAATTACTGCGGCACAAAGGTTTTATGTGACTATACATAAAAGTTGACAGACTACTCCCCTGGTGTAATCTGTCAACTTATCATGGTCCGAGATGGGAGACTCGAACTCCCGGCCTGATGGTCCCAAACCACCCGCGCTACCAACTGCGCTAATCCCGGATATAGAGTTTATAACTGTGGCCAAGGCTGCTTTTCAGCCGGATTTTATGTCTGGAGGTTTCCCGCTTCTGGTAGCACCCCAACGGATTGTGGGGTTTCCATTTTCTACATGAACATCATCCGCGTACTTTCGAATATGGCACGGTACCAACTCCGCTATACCCGGATATTTGATTTTCTAGATGATAACACGGCAGCAGTAAAAAAGCAAGTTTTTCCTGTCTGCAAGCGTTGCCGTTACCCTATATTTTCTGCCAGCTTTCCCAGACAGGAAGATTCCGCTGCGGTCCTAAAATCTTCCGCAACCGCAATCCTGCGCGGATAAATCGCGCGCCTATCCCCTCCAGCTAGGCACGTTGCTGGCTGCGCAGTGCCCTGGCTTTCTGCTCCCCGGCAAACCATCCGGCCTTTTACGGCTTTTCGCTATGTACTATTTTACGAATTTATCCGCCAAAGTCAAGGCCCCAAAAGAAAGTTTCTTAACCTTTCGTGCCGCTGCCCTGAAATCCCTGGCAATTTCCTGGCTCACAACGCGAAGCTGAAAAGGAACGGCGCTACAAATCAGGCTGCCAAATCTCAGAGTGTGTTAAAAAATATCAAATCGCCCAAATAACGGTTCCTTTTCTTTGGGACGGCCTTAAAAAATCTTGAAATACACCAGGTATTCCCGGGATTTTTGCCTTGCCCGAAGAGCAACATCCCGCCCTTGGGCATTCGCCATTTCTCAAACAAGCCCTAGTTTAAGGAGACGGTTTAAGGAATGTCCGACCGCGCATTTTTAGAGAGGAAACCTGTAGGGGAGGGCCTGCGCGTCCGCCCCGCTTTCCAAAAATGCCGGGGCAAAGGGCGGGCCCATCGGTCTGTCCTTCTCCTGGGGCCTGGCGCCTCCGGACATTCTTTCTTAAAATACGCGGTAGGACACTCCCGTAATTTGTGAGGAATATCTTGTTAAGCGCAGATAACGGAATAAGCGGTACCCCATTCCGGACAAGGCGGCGGGCAGCCAAGGCCGTTTACAACCTTTTCCGGTACCCATGGCAAAAACGGATTACCGGAAATGTATGCTCTGGGCCGCCTTATTTTCATTTTAGACGCCCTCCGGTTTGCCGGGCCATGCTCCATCCTGAAACATGGCCCGCTCTATTATTTTACCGGATGCAACATTCTACAGGCACTTGCGGACATGGAAGGCAAAAAAGAAAGCCGGAAAAAAATCGTATGGTGGTGCAAACCATTCCGCGTTTGTGCTATAATGGCTCCAAGGTGGACCGGCGGAGGCCGGGAACCTCGAACTGGTTAAAGAAGGCGGTCTTATGTGGATACTGTTTGCGTTTGCCTCGGCCCTCTTCGCGGGGCTTACCGCTATTTTGGCTAAGTGCGGCGTCCGCCGGGCGGATTCCACCGTGGCTACGGCCATCCGTACGATCATTGTGCTGGCGTTTTCCTGGGGAATGGTCTTTCTCACGGGCGCCCAGTCCGGATTAGGGGCTGTTGGAGGGAGGACGCTGCTGTTCCTGGTTCTCTCCGGCCTGGCCACCGGGGCCTCCTGGCTGTGCTATTTCCGGGCCTTGCAGCTGGGGGACGTCAACAAGGTCACCCCCGTTGACAAGAGCAGCACGGTACTGGCCATCCTCCTGGCCTTCGTCTTTTTGCGGGAGCCCATCAGCGTTTACAAGGCCCTGGGCATGCTGGGCGTTGGAGCGGGGACCTATCTGATGATCGAGAAAAAGGCCGCGGGCAAGCTGGAAAAACAGTCCGGCCTCTGGCTGCCCTACGCCTTGGGCTCCGCCGTGTTCGCCAGCCTTACCGCTATCTTGGGCAAGCTGGGCATCAGCGGCGTGGACTCCAACCTGGGCACGGCCATCCGCACTTGCGTGGTGCTGGTGATGGCCTGGGCCATGGTCTTCGCCGCCGGAAAGGGGCCCGCCCTTAAAGCGGTGCCCCGGGAGGAACTGGGGTTTATCTGCCTGTCGGGCCTGGCCACCGGGGCCTCCTGGCTGTGTTACTACCGGGCCTTGCAGGACGGGCCCGCCAGCGTGGTGGTGCCCGTCGACAAGCTGAGCATCTTGGTGACGGTGGCCTTCTCCGGCCTTGTTTTCCACGAGAAGCTGAGCCGGAAGGCGGCGCTGGGGCTGGCCCTTCTCACGGGCGGGACGCTGGTCATGCTCCGGGGCTGAAGGGGGGAAGCGGGCCCGGTTTGCGGCGTGTCCCGTCCGGGAACTGGGAGGCAGCTGGCCTTTTGACCAAAATTTCCGGTTTTTTTAGGTGCTTTTGCAATGGACTTTTTGCCGGGACGGGTGTACAATCAGGTTGTTTACAACTGAAACGAAGGGAGCAATGACTGCTATGCTGAGTGAAAAAGTCGCAGCCCTGCTGAACGAGCAGGTCAACAAGGAGTTCTATTCCGCCTACCTGTACTTGGACTTCTCCAATTACTTCGAGGCCCGGGGCCTGGATGGTTTCGCCAACTGGTACAAGATCCAGGCCCAGGAAGAGCGGGACCACGCTATGCTCTTTTACCAGTATCTCCACAATAACAACGCCAAGGTTACCCTGGGCGCCATCGCCCAGCCGGACAAAGTGCTGGACAGCGACATGGCCGTGCTGAAGGCGGGCCTGGAGCACGAGCTCTATGTCACCGGGCTGATCAACACCATCTATGCCGCCGCCTACGAGGAAAAGGACTTCCGCACAATGCAGTTCCTGGACTGGTTTGTCAAGGAACAGGGCGAGGAGGAGGACAACGCCAACGACCTGATCTCCAAGATGGAGCTCTTTGGCTCCGATCCCAAGAGCCTGTACATGCTGAACAGCGAGCTGGCGGGCCGCGTCTACAGCGCGCCTTCCCTGGTCCTGTGAGGGACCGCTTCCCAAGCGTAAAAAGAGGCCCGGAGGAGCGTTCCTCCGGGCCTCTTTTGATGGCCGCATCAGCCGTTCAATTTTCCGTTGCACTTAGCCAGGAATTTCCCGCTGTTGATGATGGCCCGGGTATGGACCCCCTTGCCGATGGGGCCCTTCTCATCCCAGGCGGTGACCTGGAAGTCCACCATTTTCCCGTTCTCCGACACGGCGGTGATCTCCGCCTCGGCAAAGACCTTCATGCCCACGGGGGTGGGCGCGTCGTGGGTGATGTCCAGATGGGTGCCCACGCTGCCTTGGCCCTCCTCCAGGAAGGACTGGAGGGCCGTCAAGGCGGCGTTTTCCATCATGGCGGCCATAAAGGGCGTGCCGAAGACCGGGAGGGCCCCGGAGCCCACGGCCTTGGCGGTGAGCTCCGGGGTGACGGCCTGCTCTAAGCGGCATTTCGTTCCAATCAAAATCATAAGCGCTCTCCTTAAATACCTAATTCCGTCCAAAGGTCGTTGTACAGCTTCCGGGTCTCCAGGGGCAGGACCAGATAGGCCTCGCAGCGGTCCAATATCTCTGCGGGCGCGGCGATGATATCATAGGTCTCCTGGCCCAGCTCCTCCTCATAGAGGTCCTCGTAGTAGGCGGGGTACTGCTCCAGGGCCTCCTGATTGGGGGAGGCGTACCAGAGATAGTCCATGTTTTTCAGGTTTGCTTCGGTGGAGGCGATGAAGTTGATCCAGGCCATGGCCTCATCGTAGTGGGGGGCATTTTTCAGCACGCACATGGCGTCCATAAACCAGTTGGAGCCCTCCTCCGGGACCACGAAGGCAAGGTCCCCGTTGTTCTCCAGCATGGTGAGGTAGTCCCCGGCGTAGTACACGCCGATGGCGGCGTTGCCGCCCTCCAGCTTCTGGAAAATCTCGTCCATGACGAAGGACTGGTACACGCCCCGGTCCTTGGCGTCCTTGAGCAGCTGGAAGGCCTCCCGGAGCTCCGCCTCGTCGGCGGTATTCAGGGAGTAGCCCAGGTAACTGAGGGCCGTGGCCATGGCGTCCCGGGAGTTGCGGAACATCAGCACGTTCCCGGCGTAGCGCTCGTCAAACAGGGCGGACCAGCTGGTAATGGGCTCCTCCACCATGGAGGTGTTGTAGATAATGCCCACGGTGCCCCAGGCGTAGGGAACGCTGTAACGCTCCTCCGGGTCGTAAGTCAGGCCCTTGAAGCGGCTGGAAATCAGGGCGTAGTTGGGAATCTGGCGGTAATCCAGCTCTGCCAGCATGTCCTCCTCAACGAGCTGGGAGATCATGTAGTCGGAGGGGACAATGACATCGTAGTCTCCCGCGCCGCTTTTCAGCAGGGAGTATAGGGCCTCGTTGCTCTCGGCGGTCTGGTAGTTGACGGCGATGCCGGTTTCTTCTTCAAATTGGGTGATCAGGTCCTCGTCGATATACTCGCCCCAGCTGCACACGTTCACCACTGGCTGGGCGTTGGTGGCCCCGGTGAGGAGGACCACCGCGATGAGGAAGGAGGCGGCCAGGACCGCCGCCGCGCCCCGGCGGACCATGCGGCCCTTGGGCGTGTCCAGCATCTGGGCCAGCTTCTGGGAGGCGGGATGGCGCTCCCCGCCAGTGCGCTCCGCCCGGGCCTCCCGGAGGTTGACGATGACCAGCAGGAAAAGCACCGTCACAAAGAGCAGGGTGGACACGGCGTTGATCTCCGGCGTCACCCGCTTTTTCGTCATGCCGTAAATGGTCATGGCCAGGGTGGAGCTGGAGGACCCGGCGGTGAAGTAGCTGATGATGAAGTCGTCCACGCTCATGGTAAAGGCCGTCAGGGCCCCGGAGGCGATGCCGGGCTTAATCTCCGGGAGGATGACCTTCCAGAAGGCCTGCATCCAGGTGCAGCCCAGGTCCTGGGCGGCGTCCACCAGGTTCTTGTCCATCTGCCGGAGCTTGGGGCCCACGGAGAGGATGACGTAGGGGATGTTGAAGGTGACGTGGGCGATGAGCAGCGTCCCGAAGCCCAAGGTCAGGCGCTCTGGCAGGACTACCACGCTTTGGACGCCGTTGAACCAGACGGAGAAGTCCCCCCAGAAGGTGAAAAAGGCCACGAAAAACAGGCACATGGCCACGCCCGTCACAATGTCGGCGTTCATCATCGGGATGCTGTTGACCGTGTTCAGGGCCGTCCGGGAGCGCCGCCGGAGGCTGTAAAAGCCGATGGCGGCGAAGGTCCCCGCTATGGTGGCAACCGCCGTGGCCAGCAGGGAGACCAGCAGCGTAGTGTAGACGCTGCGCATAATGAGGCGGTTCTGGAACAGGGACTTGTACCAGTCCAGTGAGAAGCCCGTCCAGACGGTGTTGCTGTTGCCTTTATTAAAGGAGAAGACAATCAGCAGCAGGATGGGCGCGTAAAGGAAGAGGAAGACCAGGGCCATAAGGGCCCGGCTGCCCAGGCGGTTCCGGCTTTTCATAGGATCACCGCCTGTTCCTCGCCCTCGCCAAAGCGGTTCATGACCACCATGCAGACGACGACGATGACCATCATCACCAGGGAGATGGCGGCTCCCAGCTGGGGATTATAAGCCCCGCCCAGGAACTGCTGCTCAATCAGGTCCCCCAGCAAAAGCTCCGTGCCGCCGCCCAGCATCTTGCTGATGGCAAAGGTGGAGACGGAGGGGACGAATACCATGGTGATGCCCGAGAGGACCCCCGGCAGGGAAAGGGGCAGAATGACCCGGCGGAAGACGTTCACACCGTCCGCCCCCAGGTCCCGGGCGGCCTCCACCAGGGAGCCGTCCAGCTTGACGATGACGGAGTAGATGGGCAGGATCATGAAGGGCAGGTAATTGTACACCATGCCCAGCACCACCGCCCCCTGGGTATTCATCATGGGGAAGTAATCCAGGCTGGTTCCAAAGAGCCCGTTGTACAGGCGGAGGAGGCCGGTCTTCTGGAAGACCTGGTTCAAAAGCCCGTTGTTCTCCAGAATGGACATCCAGGAATAGGTCCGCAGCAGGAAGTTGATCCACATGGGCAGCATGATGAGCACCATCGCCGCCCGCTGGAAGCGCTCGCCCTCCCGGCTCATCATATAGCTCACCGGGTAGCCGATGACCAGGCAGATCAGCGTGGCGATGAGGGCCAGCTTGAAGGACCGGCCAAAGACCACGGCGTAGGTGCCCATCTTGGAGAAGTTCTCCAGGGTGAAGCCGCCCAGGTCGTTGGAGAAGGCGTAAACCACCACCAGCACGATGGGGGCCACCACAAAGAGGGCCATCCAGATGACATAGGGGATGGCGAACCGGGAGAGCTTAGGCTTCATCTCCGCCCTCCTCCGGTTCCACCGTGTCCAGCTCGTCGTACTCGTCGGAGAAGGAGGAGTAGTCGCCGTACAGGCCGGAGTACCGGCTTTTTTTCATGACGTGGATGCCGTCGGGGTCGATCTTAATGCCGATGCGGGCCCCCACGGGGGAGTGGTCCGTGGTCTGGATCAGCCACTTGAAGCCCCGGAAGTCCACAATGATGTCATACTGCATCCCCTTAAAGGTGACGTTGGTGACGGTGCCTGCCAGCTGTCCCTGCTCCACGGGGACGATGTCGATGTCCTCGGGCCGGATGACCACGTCCACGGGCTCGTTTTCAGAAAAGCCCCCGTCCAGGCAGGGAAACTGGCGGCCGTACATCTGGACCAGCTTATCCCGGACCATGACGCCGTCGATGATGTTGGATTCCCCGATGAAGTCCGCCACAAAGGCGTTTTTCGGCTCGTTGTAAATATCCTCGGGGGTACCGATCTGCTGGATGGTGCCCTTGTCCATGACCACAATGGTGTCGGACATGGTCAGGGCCTCCTCCTGATCGTGGGTGACATATATAAAGGTGATGCCCACTTGCTGCTGGATGCGCTTGAGCTCGATCTGCATGTCCTTGCGGAGCTTGAGATCGAGGGCCCCCAGGGGTTCGTCCAGCAGCAGGACCTTGGGACGGTTGACCAGCGCCCGGGCGATGGCCACCCGCTGCTGCTGGCCACCGGAAAGGGCGTCTGTCCGCCGGTTTTCAAAGCCCTTCAAACTGACGGCCTCCAGCATCTCCAGGACCCGCTGCCGGATTTCCTCCTCCGGGAGCTTCGTCTTCCGCTTGGGGTCCGACGGGTCTGGCCTGCGCTGCATCCGCAGGCCGAACGCGACGTTTTCAAAGACGTTCAGGTGCGGGAACAGGGCGTACTTTTGGAACACCGTGTTGATCTGCCGTTTGTAGGGCGGGACATCATTGATCCTCACACCGTCGAAGAGGACGTCTCCCGACAGTGGTGCCGTGAAGCCGCCGATAATCCGCAGCGTGGTGCTCTTGCCGCACCCGCTGGGCCCTAACAGTGTGAGGAACTCCTTGTCATTGATATACAGGTTTAAGTGATCGAGAACCAGCTCGTCGTCGTACGCCATGCAGAGATCCCGCAGGCGAATCAACTCTTTGGACATGTATCCTCCCCCGTTTCTTTTCTTGAAAGATGTGAGGCTCTTAGCAAATGCGCAGCATGAGCTTTAGAGCCTCAGAGCCACTTTGTGGCAAAGAAACAAAAGAACTTTAGCGCGCTGCGGGGTCTGGTGGTTGATTGAGCTGAAGCGGCGGCAACCAAGCGCGGCGTTCCTTGTGTCTCTTCTTTCCATCGCTTGAGATTTGAATTTCCGTCGAAATTCAGCGATACCTGCATGATAACGGAAGCGTCCTGAAATGTCAAGGGAATTGTTGGGCGGCAACTATTGATTTTTTTACAGTAGTCTCTTGACTTTCAAAGGGGCACGGGTTATACTGGGAAAACAGCTACTGATAAATTTACAGTAGTGCCGGAAGGGGCGGTATTATGCGGTGGGATTATCTTTCCCGGCTCAGCTTGGCGGCGAGGTGGTATCTGCCCCCGGCGGAGGCGGCGGAGGTGCTGGAGGATTACCGGGAGATCGTGGAAGGGCGGTCCGAGGAGGAGCTGCGGCGGGACCTGGGAACGCCCCGGGCGGCGATGCGCCAGCTGGCCCAGCCCAAGGCATACCGGCGGTGGCTGATGGTGTTTTTTGTTTTGTCGGCCTGCGTGCTTCTGCCGGCGGTTGACCCGATTTTGGAAGGATTATCGCTGACGGTTTGGCTGTCCGGGATATCTCATATGTTCTGGAATAGCAACGGGAGCATCGCCCGGCTCTCTGTGCCGCTGTTCCCTCTAGGGATTGTGTTGCCGCTGGCCTGGTTCCAGCGGAACGGAAGAAAGGGGCGGGCCCTATCTAAGAGAACCCTGCCGATCTTCGCCCTCATTCTCTTGGGAATCGCCTGGGTGTGGTTTTTGTTCTGGGCCATTCTGGCGGAGCGCTTTGATGTGATAGACTTCCTGTTTCCAGACCTGACCTGGACCGTGCGTCTGATTACCTGCTTGAACATTCTAATCGCGGGCGCGGCGGGAATGACCGGGCTTATCAAGTCCCGTTTGGAGGACCGCCGCTGGCGGGCCATGTACATATGGGGGCTGACAGGAGTTGTTCTGAACTCTTTTTTGTGGCAGACTTTCACCAGCATGAACCTTGAGAGCAGTGTTGGCTGGCAAGGGCCTTATTGGATACGGCTGATCTTCATCACGGCGGTGGGCCTCCTGGGAACGGGGGTATCCCTATGCTGAAAAAAGACCTCCTGGAGCTCTGCCTCCTCCACCTGATGGCCCAGGGGGACCAGTACGGCTACGAGCTCCTGCGCCGCCTCCACGCCGTCTTTCCGGACGTGCAGGAGAGCGCCATTTACGCCATTCTCCGGGGCCTTTGCCGGGAGGGGGCCACGGAGCGTTACCAGGGGGAGACCTCCGGCGGCCCGGCGAGGAAGTACTACCGCCTGACGGAGGCGGGCAAAGCCCGCCACGCCGCCCTGCTGAAAACCTGGCGGGAGACCCGGGATGCCCTGACGGCCCTGGGCATCGAATAGAAAAGGCCCGCCCATATGGGCGGGTTTTTCAATCAAGAGGGAAATACTTCTCTTTAAAGGGCACGTCCTCCACCGTGAACTCCCTTCCCTGGAGATAGTTCAGCGCCGCCGCGTCCGTGGGGAACGGGAACCCCAGCTTATAGGCGTACAGCGCCTGCCGGGTCTCGTGGTACTTCCGGTTCACGTTCCCGTTCCCATACTTCCCGTCCCCCAGCAGCGGGCAGCCGATTTCCGCCATAGACGCCCGGATCTGGTGGGTCCGCCCTGTCAGAAGGCGGCACTCCACCAGGGACAGCTCCCCCCGGGTCTCCAGCGTCCGGTACAGCGTGGCGGCGGATTTCCCGCCGGGGACCGGGCGGCGGTAGAAGGCCACCTGCTTTTTCGCCTCGTCCTTTAATAGAAAGCCCTCGATCTTCCCCTCCGCCGGACGGGGACAGCCCACCGTCACGCAGAGGTAGGATTTCTCCAGCTCGTGGGCCCGGATTTTCTCGTTGATGATCCGCAGGGTTTCCGCGTTTTTCGCGGCGATGACGATGCCCCCGGTGTTCCGGTCAATGCGGTTGCACAACGCCGGGGCGAAGGCGTGCTCGTCCCGGGGGCTCCACTCCCGCTTTTGATAGAGGTAGGCCTGAATGTGGTTGACAAGGGTGTTGACTTTCTCCGTCTCGTCGGCGTGGACCACCAGCCCGGGCCGCTTGTCCACGAGAAGAAGGTTCTCGTCCTCGTAGACGACGCTCAGCCGGGGCTGGAAAATGGAGAGGAAGAGATTTTCCTCTTTGGGCTTGTCAAAGAACTCATCGTTGATGTATAATTGCAGGACATCCCCCGGCTGGAGGCGGGCGTCCCGCTTGGCCCCCTTCCCGTTGACCTTTACCCGCTTGAGGCGGATGTACTTTTGCAGCAGGGCAGGGGGAAGGAGGGGCAGGTTCTTGGCCACGAAGCGGTCCAGCCGCTGTCCGGCGTCGTTTTTTCCAATGGTGAGCTCCCGCATGGCGGACCTCCTGTAAGGTTTTTGTCCATCATACCTGTTTTGGGGGAAAATGTAAAGGAGGAAAGCGGAGCGTCCCTTTTGGGAAACGCCCATGGATAGGACCGGGAGCCTGCGT
>CAPOAR010000013.1:0-47030 GCA_948670295.1 uncultured Oscillospiraceae bacterium
GACGGCAGGCCGGTATCTTTTCGCGTAAAAAACGAAGATATCGCCTCAAAGTTGAGAACAGCTAAAAAGTCAGTTCCGCCCTAAACGCCAGGACCTTTTGCTCATTCGCCGTGATGATCGTGTTCGTGACAGCAGGAGCAGTCGCCGCTGCAGAACTGTTCGGGCTCGTAGGCAATGCCGTTCTTATCGTAATAGTCCTTGATGGCGGCGCGCACCGCTTCCTCAGCCAGGACGGAACAGTGGATCTTATGGGCGGGCAGGCCGTCCAGCGCCTCCACCACGGCCTGGTTGGTGAGGGACAGGGCCTCGTCCACCCGCTTGCCCTTGATGAGCTCGGTGGCCATGGAGCTGGTGGCGATGGCACTGCCGCAGCCAAAGGTCTCGAACTTCACGTCCACGATGATTCCGTCCTCGATTTTGAGGTACATTTTCATGATATCGCCGCACTTGGCGTTACCCACCTCTCCTACGCCGTCGGCATCGGCGATCTCGCCTACGTTGCGGGGATTGCGGAAGTGATCCATCACCTTTTCACTGTATAACATAGCTGCGCTCTCCTCTCTGTAAAGATTTCCAAACGGGAGACATGTCCCGCAGATAATTGACCACCTCAGCGGTGGCTTGGGCGATAGACTCCACATCCTCCATGGTGTTGTCCCGGTCCAAGGAGAGGCGAAGGGAGCCGTGGGCCACCTCATGGGGGCGGCCGATGGCCAGCAGCACGTGGCTGGGGTCCAGCGAGCCGGAGGTGCAGGCCGACCCGGAGGAGGCGGCAACCCCCTTATCGTCCAGCAGCAGCAGCAGGGATTCGCCCTCAATGCCCTCAAAACAGAAGCTTACGTTGCCGGGCAGCCGCCGTTCCCTGTCGCCGTTCAGGGCGGCATGGGGGATGGCGGACAGCTTTTCGATGAGGGTGTCCCGCAGGGAGGACACATAGACATTGTTTTCTGCCATGTGGGTTACGGCATCGTCCAGCGCGGCGGCCATGCCCAGAATGGCGGGCAGGTTTTCCGTGCCTGCCCGGAGACCCCGCTCCTGTGCTCCGCCGTGGATGAGGGGGAACAGGGGGGCGCCCCGGCGCACATACAGCGCACCCACGCCCCGGGGGCCGTGGAACTTGTGGCCGGACAGGGAAAGCATGTCGATATTTTGTGCTGTCACGTCGATGGGCAGATGGCCTACCGCCTGAACGGCGTCCGTATGGAAGGGGACGCCCTTTTCCCGGCACAGTGCGCCAATCTCGGCCACGGGCTGGATGGTGCCGATCTCATTGTTGGCGTACATGACGGACACCAGAGCGGTATCCTCCCGGATGGCGGCGGCCACGTCCTCCACCTTGACGATGCCGCTCCCGTCCACCGGGAGGAGGGTGATGTCATAGCCCTCCTTGGACAGCTGCTCCATGGTGTGGAGGACGGCATGGTGTTCAATGGCGGTGGTGATGAGGTGCTTTTTGCCCTTGCGCGCCCCAATTTTGGCGGCACTGGCAATGGCCTGATTATCCGCCTCGCTGCCGCCGGAGGTGAAATAGATGTCCCCCGGCTGGGCGCCGATGGCCCTGGCCACCGTTTCCCGGGCGGTCTGGAGGGCCTCCCTGGCCTGCTGCCCCGGGGAGTGGAGGCTGGAGGGGTTGCCCCAGAAGCGCTCCATGCCGTCCAGCATGGCCTGCTGGGCGGCGGGACAGGCTTTGGTGGTGGCGGCGTTGTCCGCGTATATCATAATGTGTTCCATCTCCTTGTATTTGAGCGTCCGCGCCGTTGCGGGCGGCGCGGGGCGTGATAGCCTTACATCCGCTTACCGCCCAAATCATACCGTAAAAAGCATACCTTGTCAATAGGAATTGTGGAAATTCTTATGAGACACCCCCATAGCATTCCCAGGAGGCGGAAAATTACAACCAG
The DNA here is from genome assembly GCA_948670295.1 of uncultured Oscillospiraceae bacterium. Lineage (GTDB taxonomy): Bacteria > Bacillota > Clostridia > Oscillospirales > Oscillospiraceae > Enterenecus. The sequence goes on from CAPOAR010000013.1 coordinate 1,902, forward strand.
GATGGCGCAGCAGCGCCGGAGAGGTCTTTTCTTTTACGATTGGGTGTGATATACTGGGCGCAGATAAAGGAGGGAAGCGCCATGACGCCTCTGGAACAATTGCAGCAATGGATCAAGGAGAGCCGGAACATCGTCTTTTTCGGCGGGGCAGGCGTGTCCACCGAGAGCGGTATCCCGGATTTCCGCAGCGTGGACGGGCTGTACAATCAGAGGTACCGGCAGCCGCCGGAGACGATCCTCAGCCACACCTATTTCGAGGGGCATACCGGGGATTTTTACCGCTTTTACCGGGACAAGATGATCTGCCTTGACGCAAAACCCAACGCCGCCCACCTAAAGCTGGCGGAATTGGAGCGGGCCGGCAAGCTCCGGGCGGTGGTCACCCAGAACATCGACGGACTGCATCAGCTGGCGGGCAGCCAGGCGGTGTATGAGCTCCACGGCTCGGTCCACCGCAACTACTGCACAAAATGCCGTGCGTTTTACGGTGTGGACTTCATTCAAGCGGGGGAGGGCGTACCCCTGTGCCCGGTGTGCGGGGGCGTGGTGAAGCCGGATGTGGTGCTGTACGAAGAGGGGCTGGATCAGGATACGGTGGAGGGCGCTGTGCGGGCCATCGCCGGGGCGGATGTGCTCATCGTGGGCGGGACCTCCCTGGTGGTTTACCCCGCGGCGGGGCTCATCAATTATTACCGGGGGAACCGGCTGGTGCTCATCAACCGGGACCCAACTCCATGCGATGGGCAGGCGGATCTGGTGATTCACGACTCCATCGGCAAGGTGCTGGGAGGGATTGCGGTATGAAGCAGAGCGCAGGCGGACGGGCGGTTCAGGTGCTGATCGCCCTGGGCAAGAGCGTGTGTTATCTGGCGCTGTTTTTGGGCGCCCAGTTGCTGGTGATGCTGCCGGTGGTGGTGGCTGCCGCTGTGCAGTCGGCGCTGGAGAATTGGGAGGCGGCGGAGCAGCTGTCTGGCGTGCTGTATGAAAGCGCCATGCTGTTCACCGCGGTGTCGGGGCTGCTCGCCATTGGGGTGATCCTTCTGTTCTACCGCATCCGGCGGAAAAAGCTGGGGGACGCTTTGTGGCTGCGGCGGGTGGAGGGCCCGGGGCTGCTGTCCGGGGCGGCGCTGGCCCCGGCGCTGTATTTGGCGGTGACTGTGGCGATGATGGCCCTTCCCGAGGCATGGCTGGACAGCTATGCCGAGGCGTCCTCCGGCGTGAGCGGCGGCGGGGTGATTGGCATTGTGGCGGTGGTGCTGGTGGCTCCGGTGGTGGAGGAGTTTATCTTCCGGGGGCTCATCATGACCCGGCTGGCGCAGGCTATGCCCGGCTGGCTGGCCGCAGCGCTGTCTGCCGCCATTTTTGGGCTGTGCCATGGCCACCCGGTCTGGTTTGCCTACACCTTTGTGCTGGGCGTGCTGTTTGGGCTGATGGATCTGCAGCTGGGGTCCATCTGGCCGTCCATCCTGGCCCACATGGTCTTCAACGGTGTGGGCCAGGTACTGGATCTGCTGCCGGAGGATGACGTGGTAATCATGGGGGCGTACCTTGTCCTGGTGGCGGCGGCCGTTGTGCTCCCGGTTCTGGCCCGGAGAGAGGTGAAAGCCCTGTTCCGGCCCAAACCCCAGGCGCTCCCGGCCCAGGAGGGGGAGCCTCCCGCCCAGCCTGGAGGCTGTGAGTGGAACCCCTGGGATGAGTAAAGGTAAACCCTGCGGCGTCCTGCCGCAGGGTTTGTTCTCACCTTGATTTATTGAAAAACAATAAAAAATACTTGACAAACGATATAGCGCGTGATAAGCTCTGGGACAAGAGGTGGTGGATATGGAACAAACTTCCGTGCAGAAGCTGGCCCGTGTGCTGCGGGTCATGGTGCTGGCAGTCTTTGTGTGCAATATCATTGTGCTGTTCTTTGTGCCCGCCCTGGCGGCCATGCTGGCGGAGAACCGATGGGACGGGCAGACCATGGAACGGCTTTTGAACGGGGAGAGCGTGGGGTTCTGGCTGAATTTCACCCTCCATATGTGGAATCCCTTCATCTGGATGATGGCTGCGGTGGGGGAGGAGCAGTATTGGCTGGTGCTGACGGCGTTTTTGCTCTTTTGCGGCGTGTGCACCGCCATTATCCTGTGGCAGGGCAGGCGGGTGCTGGACACCATCCTGAAGGGGAGCCCCTTCGTTATGAATAACGCGAAAAGCCTGAAGACGGCGGCAATGTGCTGCTTTCTCATCTCCGGGGCTGCGCTGGCGCGGCTGGTCTGGGGGTTTGCCTATTATCGGAGCATCATGCCGATGCTCACCTACAACGCCCTGTTTGTGCCCATCTTTTTGATGGGCGGGCTGCTGTTCATGGTCATGTCCGCCCTGTTCCGCCAGGCGGTGGAGCTCAAGGCGGAAAACGACCTGACCATCTAGGGGGCGGCGTATGGCGATTGTGGTGAATCTGGATGTGATGATGGCAAAGCGGAAAATGTCCCTGGGAGAGCTGTCCCAGAAGGTGGACGTGACTATGGCCAACCTGTCCATTTTGAAAAACAACAAGGCCAAGGCGGTGCGCTTTTCCACGCTGGAGGCCATTTGCAAAGCGCTGGACTGCCAGCCGGGGGATATCCTGGAGTACGTGCCCGACGAGGCGGACTGACAACCCCATAACCCGAACCGCATGACCGCCCCGGCCATGGGGCGGTCTTTTTGCGGCCCAATTTGGAAAGGAGAATACAAATTGAAGCGATTTTTGACCCTGATGCTGCTTGTTCTAGCGTTGCTGGCCGGCTGTGGAATAGACGGCGGGGAAGGCTGGGCGCTGCGCCGTATCGGCCGGGCGCTGGGCGTGGATCTGTCCGGCGGGACGCTGGCGCGGTTTGAGGACAGCCACGGCGGCTTCCACGGCGACGGGCTCACCGCGGCGGAGGTGGAGCTGGATGGCCTGGAGGAGGGGCTGGCGGACGCCCCCGGCTGGCGCCCCCTGCCCATGACGGAAAACGCAGCCCAGGCACTTCAAATGTTTCAGGAGGAGGGCGGGGCGCCAGAGGGGGGCTTTTACTACCTCTATGACCGCCACCGCCAGAGCCAGGACCCCTATGACGACAGCCAGCTCCACCAGCGGTACTCCTGGAACTTCACCCTGGCGGTGTATGACAGCGGGGCCGGGCGGCTGTGCTATTACGAATTTGACACGTAGGAGGCGGTTCCAATGAAAAAGGTGATCGGTATGTGTCTGTTTGCGCTGTGCTTGGCGGCGCTGTCCGGCTGCGGCGGGGATATAGAGGCCGACCTTGTGTTTGTCAACGATTCGGACGCGGTGATCGTGGAGGTGGTGGTGGACTTCCAGGACCAGGGCGGAGGAAGCCGGAACGCCGACAGCAGCCCCCTGCGGCGGGGGGATTCCTTCGGCTTCGAGGCGGGGGAATACCCGGTGACCGTGTATGTGTACGACGCGCCCTTCAAGGGCTTCGGCCAGAAGAAACTGGCCTGCCTCACCATCCAGGAGGCCCCGCCCGACGGGGAGCGGTGGTATGTCACCGCCCGGGACGGGGCGGGCGGGCTGGCCCTCAGCGCGGACACCCAATGGCCCGATGGGGTGTGAGCCGGACGGCTCCTTCTTGCGCTCCGGGGAAAACTGTGCTATCATGGAGGCAATTCAAGGGAAAGAGGTGCGGCCATGATCGGTTCGGAACGGCAATTTCACATCAACTGCAAGCAGGGCGACGTGGGACGGTACTGCCTGCTCCCCGGCGACCCGGGGCGGTGCGAGAAGATCGCCCGGTATTTTGAAAACCCCGTCCACGTGATGACCAACCGGGAGTATGTTACCTATACCGGCACGCTGCTGGGGGAGAAGGTGAGCGTCACCTCCACCGGCATCGGCGGGCCCTCCGCTTCCATCGCCATGGAAGAGCTGGCCAATCTCGGCGCGGACACCTTTGTGCGGGTGGGCACCTGCGGGGGCATCAAGTTGGAGGTGACCAGCGGCGATATTGTGGTGGCCACCGGCGCGGTGCGCATGGAGGGCGCCAGCCGGGAGTACGCCCCCATTGAGTTCCCAGCCGTGGCGGATTTTGAGGTGCTTACCGCCCTGGTGGACGCGGCAAAGGCGTCGGGCCGCCGCTGGCACGCCGGGGTGGTGCAGTGCAAAGACTCCTTCTACGGCCAGCACTCGCCGGAGCGGATGCCGGTGTCTTACGAGCTGCAAAGCAAGTGGGAGGCGTGGAAGCGGCTGGGGGTGCTGGCTTCAGAGATGGAGAGCGCGGCACTGTTCACCGTGGCGGCCCACCGGGGGGTGCGCTGCGGCTCGGCCTTCCACGTCATCTGGAACCAGGAGCGCAACGCCGCCGGGCTGGACCAGACCCGGGATGAGGACACGGAATCCGCTATCCGGGTGGGGATCGAGGCGGTGAAGCTGCTTATTCAAAGAGACCGGGCGTTGGGCCGATAAGGGTATCGTAAAATTCGGCCCTGGCCTCGGCCTGGGCGGGGGTGCGCTGCTGTCCGGGCCGGGTGTCGTCGCTCACCGTATTGAGCGCCATCAAGGCCAGGTTGCTGCGCATCAGGTCGAACAGGGAGGCCAGTATGGCCAGCTCGTCCGCCGTTTTGCCCTGGCCGATGTAGACGGAGAGGGCGGCGGCTATGGCAACGAGATTGGCGCCCTGGCCCTGAGAGTGGTTGAAATTACAGCATGGCACACCGAAGCCCCCCTTCATCCCAGTGTATGCGGGGAATGGGAAAGTGGCAGTCAAAACCGCCGGGAATGTAAAATTCCCGGCGGTTTTTCGTTTTTTTACAGCTTTTTCACATACCGCAGGTCGTGGCAGGGCGGACTGTTGGGAAAGGGGATGTCGGCGCTGGTGCCGTCCCAGGCGAAGCCGTGGGCGGCGTAGAACCGCCGGGCGCCTTCGTTTTCCTGAAGGACAAACACGAAAGCGCTTGGAAAACCCTCCAGCTTCATCCGGCGGCAGGCCTCCTCAAACAACAGCCCGCCGTAGCCGTGGCCGCGCTGGGCCGGATGGGTGTAGAAGGAGGCGATCTCTCCCCAGTCGGCGTAGGACTCGTTGTCGAATTTACAGATGTCGCCGGGGTTGTAGTTCACCGTCCGGGCCTTGCAGTAGTTCAGGCAGGACACCGGCTTGTCCCCCCGGTACAGCAAAAGGCCGCGCACGCCGCTTTGGGTCTCGTAATTCCGGCGGAAGATCCCCACCCACCGGTCATCGGTGATCTCCCGGGCCATGTAGTCGGCGGGTACCGCGTTCACATAGGTATCCCGCCAGCCCAGGGCGTGTATGAGGGACATGGCTCTGAAATGCTCCTCGGTGCAGGCATCCACAAAGCGCAATTCTTCCATGGCAATCCTCCTAAATGAGCGGCCCCGCCCCGGCCGGGCAGGACCGTGAATCGGCGGCAGTTCCCCAAGCCCGCCCTCACTCTCAGTCAACGCATTGGTAGTACGGTGTGAATGCGGGCCGGAGCCCTGTCACAATGCGGTTATGCGCGGTCTGGGCATACGGTGTGATGTGAGGATTCGAACCCCTGCGCCAGCCCATAGGCGCGCCATGACCGGCTCATTCTCAGCCGGGAGAGATACGTTCGCCCCAAGAGCTACCTGCTGCCGCCTCGATTTCGGTTTCTTTCAAGAAAAAGAAACCGAAAAAGAGCATTGATTTGCTGACGGAACGGATGCCGGCCCACAAGTGGGCGTCACGGCAACGCAACTGGTTTAAATCAGCTCCGTTGTCCAGTTGGCTGCCTGGATGGAGTTATCCAGCAGGCGCAGCTCCTTGGCCAGGCCGTCCGCCTGCTTCTGCACGTCCTTCACGCTGACGGAGCTGAGCACCTTGATCTCCGTGCGGGTGGCGCGGCGGGCCAGCTGGCTGGCGTTGTAGGCCAGATCCCGGTAGACGCTGAGCTTCAGCTTCAGCGCGTCCCGCCGGGCCAGGTGGGCGGTGAGGCTTTCGCCGCCCACCTGGGTTTGACAGTTGGTCAGGTTGATCCGGGTGATGAGGCGCTCCAGATTGCCAACGCAGCCGTCCAGCTCCGCCAGCAGCCCGGCGGGGTCCTCGGCGGGCCGCTCCCCCTCCTGCACGATGGCGTTGCTGTTCAGCCGCTGCTGGAGCTGCTGGATGCGGCGGTTCAGATCCGCCCGCTCCTGTAAGGCTTCCGCCAATTTCATGATATGCCCTCCTTAAACGCCCGCGCCTGCGGGCTCTTTCATGGCCTCCTGCCTGGCCAGCGCCTTGGCGTTGGCCAGCATCAGCTTAATGCGGTTTTCCTGGTTGATTTTTGTTGCGCCCGGATCATAGTCGATAGCCACAATGTTGGAGCAGGGGTAGTCGTCCTTCAGCTTGCGGATCATACCCTTGCCGACGATGTGGTTGGGCAGGCAGCCGAAGGGCTGGGTGCACACGATGTTGGGCACCCCTTGGTGAATGAGCTCCAGCATTTCGCCGGTGAGCAGCCAGCCCTCGCCCATTTTATTGCCGTCCCCCAGGTAGCCCCGGACCAGCTTGTGCATGTCCTCAAAGGAGCCGGGGGCGCGGAAGCGGGTCTTTTGAAGCGCCTTGATCATATCCCTCTGGCACGCCTCGATGTAACCCTTGAACAGCTGGCAGAACTTTTTTTTGACCCACGGCCCGCCATAGATGTTCACATCCACTTCCCGGTTGAAGATCTTGAAGATCATAAAGTCGGTGAGGCCGGGCACCACCGGCTCCGCTCCCTCGGACAAGAGGAAGTCTTCCAAATTGTTGTTGCCCAGGGGGGAGAACTTCACGTAGATCTCGCCCACCACCCCCACCTTGACCTTCTCCTCGCCGGATACGGGGATGGCGGCAAAATCCGCCAGAATGGCGTCAAAATTGGCCCGCATCTGCTTGCGGTCCATGCCCTTTCCAGCCTGGAATTCATGGATAAGGGTGCTTTGCCATTGATCCAGCGTTTTGTCGGTGCCGCCGGGGGTGAGCTCATAGGGCCGGACCTGGTTGGCGGCGTTCACCAGCAGGTCGCCGTACAGCATGGCGTAGATGAGCTTGCGCACCAGGGGCAGGGTGAGGGAAAAGCCGGGGTTTTTCTCCAGCCCGGACAGGTTCACCGAGATGACGGGGACGAACTCCAGCCCCGCCTTTTCCAGGGCCTTGCGCAGCAGGTGGATATAATTGGACGCCCGGCAGCCGCCCCCCGTCTGGGTGATGAACAGCGCCACCTTATGGGGGTCATAGCCGCCGTGCTTGATGGCGTCGATGAGCTGGCCGATGACCAGCAGGGCGGGATAGCAGGTGTCGTTGTGGACGTATTTCAGGCCCTCATCCACGATGCCCCGGTGGTTGGTGGTGAGCATATCCACCTTGTAGCCCTCCAGAATGAGCAGCTGGCGGAACATCCCGAAGTGGACGGGGAGCATCTGGGGCATGAGGATGGTGTATTCCTCCTTCATCTCTTTGGTGAAGAGGAGGCGTCCGTCCTTGTCGTATTTCAATTCAGCCATGGAAAAACTCCTTTCGCGGGGGTCAATCGTCCCGAACGGCCCAATAGAGGCGTCCCATGGAGCGGGTCATGCCCAGGGACCGCTGAAGGGCCAGGGACGGGTCGTTTCCGTCGAACACCTGCCCATAAGGGACGTGCCCACAAGACAGCTCCAACCCGATCATGTAGGACTGGAGCAGGGTGGCCAGTCCCCGGCGGCGGTAGGGGGGCAGCACCTCCAAAAGCCCTACGGAGCCCTCTGCGTGCCGGCCGATAAAGGCCATAAGAGTGCCGCCGTCAAAGGCGCCGTACAGCTCGCCGTGTGCGATGAGCCAGGACAGGTACTCCTGGTCGGTGAGGGTGTAGTTAGCCAGCACGGTGGGCAGGTGGGATTGATCCAGCTGCCGTATGTTCGCCGCGTCCGGCAGGGGTGGAGGTGTGGTGCGAAGCCAGCCCATCTGCCAGCAGGGGTTCAGCCGGGTGAAGCCAAAGCGCTTTTCCAGCTCGTCCCGGTAGAGCGCCTCGTGGACGGTGATGAAGGTGGGCTTGGGCGGGATCAGGGCCAGCAGGGCTTGAGCGGTTTCCAGATCGTCTGCGAACATGGTGAAGCCCAGATCCTGCCCGTCCTTTTCGTAGTTATGAAAGGCGGCCAGCGCGCCTCGGGGCGTGGCGGCGAGGAGCCTGCCCTCCCCCCGGCGGACGGCCTCCGTCAGGTCCAGGTAGAGCACCGGGTCTCGGTTCAGCGCCTCCTGGCAGATGCTCAGATCAATGCTCACGGCGTTTTCTCTCCTCCATGGCGGCTATCAGGGAGCGCACCCGGATCTTCACCGCCCCCAGGTTGCTGATGTCGTCGATTTTCAACTGTGTGTACAGCCTGCCGCCCTCCTCCAGGATGGAGCGCATCTCGTCTCCGGTGATGGCGTCGGTGCCGCAGCCAAAGCTCACCAGCTGCACCAGCTCCATGTCCGGCTGCTGGCAGACATACCGTGCGGCATTGTACATCCGGGCCTGGAAGGTCCACTGGTTGAGCACCTTCCGGGGGGCGTATTCCTCGTGAAAGGAGACCGCGTCCTCGCTCACCACCACGAAGCCGAAGGAGGTGATGAGCTCGTTGATGCCGTGGTTGATCTCCGGGTCGATGTGGTAAGGCCGCCCCGCCAGCACGATGATGGGCAGGCCCTGGGCGCGGGCCTGGTCGATGTACTGCTGGCCGGTGCGGTGCAGATCCTCCTTATAGCGGTCGTAGGCTTGGTAGGCGGCCCGGATGGCGTGGAGCGCCTCCCGCCGGGGGATGCCGAAGGTGTCGGCAAACCACTGCGAGCCGATGCGCTCATAGTCCTTTGGCCGGTGAAGTCCGGCATAGGGATTGAGGAAGCGGGTCTTTTTGAGGTCGGGCATATTGGCCGCCAGCAGCTCGGGGTAGTAGGCCACCACCGGGCAGTTATAGTTGTTGTCCGATGCCTTTTCGTCAAAATTGTAGGACATGCAGGGATAGAAGATGGCGTCCACCCCCGCCTCCACCAGGGCCTCCACATGGCCGTGGAGCAGCTTGGCGGGGTAGCACACCGTATCCGACGGGATGGTGCGCTGGCCCTTGATATACAGCTTCCGGGTGGACTCGGGGGAGAGGACCACCTCAAAGTTAAGCCGGGTGAACAGCTCGAACCAGAAGGGCAGGTTTTCGTACATATTGAGGCCGAAGGGCAGGCCGATCCTGCCCCGGGAGCCGTCCCCGAAGCCCCTGCCCTCCATATCGCGCAGCTTCTGGTACTTGAAGCGGTACAGGTCGGGCAGCTCCGCCTTCTCCTTGCCCAGGGGGCGGGAGCAGCGGTTGCCTGAGATGAACCGCCGCCCGCCGTCAAAGCTGTTGACGGTGAGGGAGCAGTGGTTGGTACACAGATTGCAGGTGACGGGCTTGGCGGTGTGGGCAAAGCCCTCCAGCGCCCCGGCGTCCAGCAGGGAGGAGTGCTCCAGGCGGAGATCCCGTGCGGCCAGGGCCGCGCCGAAGGCCCCCATGATGCCCGCGATGGTGGGCCGGGTGACCTCCCGGCCCAGCTCCTGCTCGAAGGCCCGGAGCACTGCGTCGTTGTGGAAGGTTCCGCCCTGCACCACGATATGCCGGCCCAAATCATCGGCGCTGGCGGCGCGGATCACCTTATAGATGGCGTTTTTCACGATGGAAATGGAGAGCCCCGCGCTGATGTCCTCCACGCTGGCGCCGTCCTTCTGGGCCTGCTTCACCGAGGAGTTCATAAACACGGTGCACCGGGAGCCCAGGTTCACCGGCTTCTGGGTGAACAGGCCCAGGCGCGCGAAGCCGGCGATATCGTAGCCCAGGGCCTTGGCAAAGGTCTCGATGAACGAGCCGCAGCCGGAGGAGCACGCCTCGTTGAGCATGATGGAGTCCACCGCGCCGCTGCGGATTTTAAAGCACTTCATGTCCTGGCCGCCGATGTCGATGATAAAGTCCACGTCGGGGTTGAAGTGGGCGGCGGCACGGTAATGGGCTACCGTCTCCACCAGCCCCAGGTCGCAGGAGAAGGCGTTTTTGATCAGGTCCTCCCCGTAGCCGGTGACGGCGGAGCCCTTGATTTTGATCTGCTCCCCGCACAGCCTGTAGATCTCCCGGAGCTGTTCCAGGGCGATGGCCACGGGATTGCCCTGGTTGGAGTGGTAATAGGTGTAGAGCAGCCCGCCGTCCGGGGCGATGAGGACGATTTTTGTGGTGGTGGAGCCCGCGTCAATGCCTAAATACGCGTCGCCCTCGTAAGTATGGATATCCAGCTTGGGCGGGGTGGAGGCGTTGTGCCGGGCGGTGAAGGCGTCGTAATCCGCCTGGCTTTGAAACAGCGGCGGCATGGTGTCCACCACGGAGGTGGCGGCGCGGCTCTCCTCCAGCAGGCGCAGCAGCTGCGCGAAGGGGCGGGCCTCATAGTCGGAGGCGCACAGGGCTGCCCCCATGGCGGCAAAGCAGTCGCCGTCCTCGGGGAAGACGGCGTGATCGCCGTCTAATTGCAGGGTGTCCACAAACCGTTCCCGCAGGCCCATGAGGAAGTGCAGGGGGCCGCCCAGAAATACGATTTTGCCCTTCAGTTCCCGGCCCTGGGTGAGGCCGGCCACCGTCTGGTCCACCACCGCCTGGAAAATGGAGGCGGCCACGTCCTCCTTCCGCCCGCCCTGGTTGAGGATGGGCTGGATGTCGCTTTTGGCGAACACGCCGCAGCGGCTGGCGATGGGGTAAATTTTCTGGTGGCGCAGGGAGAGCTCGTCCAGCTCGTTCACGGTGACGTTCATGAGGGTGGCCATCTGGTCGATAAAGGCCCCGGTACCCCCGGCGCAGGAGCCGTTCATGCGCTCCTCCAGGGCGCCGCCGAAGAAGATGATTTTGGCGTCCTCGCCCCCCAGTTCGATCACCGCGTCAGTGTCCGGGATGTAGGCGTTTACCGCCGCGGCGGTGGCGTATACCTCCTGCACAAAGTCCAGCCCCGCGGCCTTGGCCACCCCCAGCCCGGCGGAGCCGGTGACCACCAGGCGCACGTCCTTGCCCTGGAGCATGCTTTCGATGGAGCGCAGGGTCTCGCAGGCCCGTTCCCGGGCTTTGGAATAGTGCCGCTCGTAGGAGCGGAACAGCAGCTTGTCATCCTCGTCCAGCACCACCACCTTGACGGTGGTGGAACCGATATCAATGCCTACGCGCAGGATCATAGTTATCCTCCTGATCTTGAGATCCATAATCCAGATAAAGTCCAGGGGATATTATATAGAAATGATAGGCTTTTTTCAATAGTATAGTTTGACGGTTTTTCCGCAAAGCGACAAAAAAGCCAAAGCGTAAAATACGACGGGGCGGATAGCATCCGCCCCGTCGCAGGGTTCGCGGCAGCGGCCCGGGCCGCCTTGTCATTTGCCGGGGGTAAAGGGCTGTACGCCGCATTTTTCGGGGAAATACACCTGATACCAGATGAGGAAGGACAGCACGGTGTACAGCTTGCGGTGGGTGCGCTCCTTGCCGGCGTAGTGCTGTTCCAGCAGGTCCAGCAGGTACGTCTGGTCGAAAAATTCCGCCACATAGCGCTGGGAGATCAGGTCTTTGGCCCAGCGATAATACTTCTCCTCCCGCAGCCAGGCGATGAAGGGGACGGGGAAGCCCTTCTTGTCCCGCTTGACCCAGTCGTCGGGGAGCAGCGGAACCGCCGCCATGCGCAGGGGGTATTTGGTCATGGTCTTGCCCCGCATCTTCTGGGCGCTGGGGATGGCCCGGGCCACCGCCCACACCTCCCGGTCCAGATAGGGTACCCGCAGCTCCAGCGAGTGGGCCATGGTCATGCGGTCGGCCTTGCGGAGGATGTCCAGCGGCTGCCACAGGTGGAGGTCCAGGTACTGCATTTTGGTCAGGTCGTCTGCCCCCTGGATGGCCTCGAAGTAGGGCCCGGTGACGTCGTGCCAGGTGAGGGCAGAGCGGTAGGCGGGGGTGAGCACCCGCTCCGCCTCGTCATCGCCGAAGATAAACGCTTGGCCCACGAAGGTCTGGCTGACGGGCTTGGCGGCCTTGGTGAGGAAGCCCTGGCCGTGGAACCGGGGCAGCCCGGCCACGCATTTGGCCACGGCTTTCCGCAGGGCCAGGGGGGTCTTTCGGTATAACCGGTAAGGCTTTGTGGTGTGGTAGGTGATATAGCCGCCGAACAGCTCGTCCGCCCCCTCGCCGGACAGCACCACCTTCACGTCCTTGGCCGCCAGCTGGGACAGGAAATACAGCGGCACGGTGGACAGGTTGGCGTTAGGCTCGTCGGCGTAGTATTGGACGGCGGGAAGGGCGCTGAAAAACTCCTCTGCCGAGATGGTTTTGGAGATGTTGCGCAGGCCCAGCTCCCGGCACAGCGCCTTAGCCTCCCCAGTCTCGTCGAAGTCGCGGTTTTCAAAGCCCACGGAGTAGGTTTTGTCGGGCCGGGAGAGGGCGGCGATGACGCTGGAGTCGATGCCGCCGGACAGGAAGGAGCCAACCTCCACGTCGCTGATCTCGTGGGCCTTGACGGACTCGGCGACCGCCTCCCGGATCTGCTTGGCCCGCTGCTCCAAGGGCATGTTTTTCGGGGTAAAGGAGAAAGCGTGGTAGGAGGCGAACTCGGTATGCCCCTCCCGGTGGAGAAAATAGTGGCCGGGAAGCAGGCGGTACACCCCCTTGAAGAAGGATTCGTTCAGGGCGGAGTACTGGAAGGTGAGATAGAGCTTCAGCGCGTTGGGGTTGAGCTCCTTTTTGAACTCCGGGTGGGGGAGGAAGCTCTTGCACTCCGAGCCGAAGAAGAACAGATCCCCCATCTGGGCATAGTAGAAGGGCTTGATGCCAAAGGGGTCCCGGGCGCCGAACAGCTCCTGCTTTTCCCTGTCCCAGATGACGAAGGCGAACATGCCCCGCAGCTTTTGGAGCACCTGCGGCCCCCACTCCATGTAGCCGTGGAGCACCACCTCGGTGTCGCAGTCGGTCAGGAAGCTGTGCCCTTTGGCGGCCAGCTCCTCCCGCAGCGTCTGAAAGTTGTAGGTCTCGCCGTTGTAGGCGATGATATAGCGCCCATCGGGGCTGACGATGGGCTGCCGGCCCTTTTCCAGGTCGATGATGGACAGCCGGCGGTGGGCGATGCCGCAGTGTTCGTCGGTATAGTGGCCCTCGCCGTCAGGGCCCCGGTGGCGGATGGCCTCCCCCATGGCATGGAGCGCCTTTTCATCAGGGGGAGCGGAACGGGTCACAAAGCCGGTAAAACCGCACATATTAAAATCCTCCAGTTCTGGGATCAGGTGGTTAGTTTTCATTAGAATAAAGCCTATTGGCGAAAATGTCAACCGCTGGGAAAGAATCGGGGTGGAAAAAAGTCCGCGGCTGTGGTATGATACCAAGCGGCTGTGATCTAAAACAGATGGCGGAGGTTTCCATGGACAAGGATTGGGAAAAATATCTGCCCCCAACAACATGCGCCGCGCTGGGGTTAGCGCTGACGCTGGGGGCGGCGTGGGTGTGCCTGGGGCTGGATCGGGGCACGGCGGCGGACGGCGTGTGCGTTGCGTGCCTGCTGGCGCTGCTGGCCTTGGGAGCGCTGGCCCTGCTGCGCCTGGAGGGATATGGGAGGGACACGCTGGGCGTCATGCTGCTCCCCCTGGGGGCGGCCATGCTGGCCCGGGCGCTGTGCCTGGATTATGCCAGCGGGGACTACAACAGTTTTCTGAGCGGCTGGTATCAATATTTTCGCCTCAACGGCGGCTTTGCCGCCATCGCGGGCAGCGTGGGGGATTATAACGCCCCCTACCTCTACTTTATGGCGGCCATCTCCTATCTGGACGTACCCGACCTGTACCTTATCAAGCTGTTTTCCATCCTGTGGGACGTGCTGCTGGCCTGGGGCTGCCTGCGGCTGGTGCGTTCCCTGGTCAGGGAACGGCAGGGGAGCGCCGCTCCCCTGATTGCCTTTGGGGCCGCCCTGCTGCTGCCAACGGTGGTGCTCAACGGGGCATACTGGGGCCAGTGCGACGCCATCTACGGCGCGTTGGCCGTCCACGCCGCCGCCCTGGCGCTGGAGGGGCGGAGCAAGTCCTCGGTGGCGCTGATGGGGGTGGCCCTTGCCTTCAAGCTTCAAAGCATTTTTGTGCTTCCCCTGTGGGGAGTGCTGTGGCTGGCAGGGCGGGTGAAATTCCGGGAGCTGTGGGTGTTTCCGCTGGCCTACCTGGCTATGATCGCCCCGGCGGCGGCCCTGGGCAAGCCCCTGGGGGAGATTGTGGGGGTGTACTTCAGGCAGATGGGGGAGTATCCCCGCCTGACGCTCAACGCCCCCTCGGTCTATCAGTTCATCCCGTATAAAATGGCGCTGGACGAGCAGCTGGCCTCCCGCCTTGGGATTTTGGCGGCGGGGGTGCTGGTGCTGGCCCTGCTGGCGCTGGGCTTCTGGCTGCGGGGACGGCTGGACCGGACGGCGGCAATGGCTGCCGCAGTGGTTTTATGTATCGGCGTACCTTTTTTCCTGCCCCACATGCACGAGCGCTATTTTTTCCTGGCGGATATGTTTACCCTGTGCTGGGCCTGCGCGGACCGGCGGCGTACCCCGGCGGCTGTGCTGGTGTGCGGCTCGTCCCTGGCCAGCTACTGCGTATACCTGCGGCTGAAGTATAATTGCGTGGTGCGCCTGGGCGGGGGCGTGTTTGTGATGGGGCTGGAGGCGCTTGCCATGCTGGCGGCCCTGGCTCTGGCCCTGCGGGCGCTGGCGGAGCGGGTACGGAATATGACGAAGGAGGAGCGCGCGTGAAATTTGTATCCTGGAATGTGAACGGCCTGCGGGCCTGTCTGAAAAAGGGGTTTGCGGAGTCCATGCTGGGGCTGGACGCCGACTTCATCTGCCTCCAGGAGACCAAGATGGAGCGGGGCCAGGCGGAGGCGGGCCTGCCCGGCTACCATGAATTCTGGAATTCGGCGGACAAGAAGGGCTATTCCGGCACCGCTGTTTTTGCCCGGACCGAGCCCCTGTCCGTGTCCTACGGCATGGATCTGGACAAGCACGACCACGAGGGGCGGCTCATCACCCTGGAGTACCCCGAATTCTGGCTGGTGGACTGCTACACCCCCAACGCACAAAGCGAGCTGGCCCGCATCGGCTACCGCATGGAGTGGGAGGACGACCTGCTGGAGTATCTCCAGAGCCTGGACAAGACCAAGCCGGTGGTGTACTGCGGCGACCTGAACGTGGCCCACCAGGAGATCGACCTGAAAAATCCCAAGACCAACCGGGGGAACGCGGGCTTCTCCGATGAGGAGCGCGCCGCCATGACCCGCCTGCTTTCCTCCGGCTTCACCGATACCTTCCGCCTGCTCCACCCGGAGGCGGAGGGGGCCTATTCCTGGTGGAGCTACCGCTTTAAGGCCCGGGAGAAGAATGCCGGATGGCGCATCGACTATTTCATCGTCTCCCAGCGGCTGGGCGGGCGGGTGGCCCAGGCGTCCATCCACCCGGATATCCAGGGCAGCGACCACTGTCCGGTATCGCTGGTTTTGAAATAGTTTCCAGTTGAAAATTTTGCTCTTTCGCAAAAAATCGGGCAAGCTAACGGGGCGAAGGAGTGATGAGTTATGAGAATGGACAAAAGGGCTGTGCTGCCCATCGCCGGGGCCACCATGGCGGCGGGAGCGGCCATTGGGCTGATGATGATGCCCAAGAAGAAAAAGCACTCCGCCCAAAAGGCGGCGGGCCGGGCCATCAAGGCTGTGGGCGAGGTAGTGGAGCACTTCAACGGTTCGCTGAAAATGTGAGTGAAACGCCCCGCCGGATAGCCCGGCGGGGCGTTTCACATGGTAAACCGAACAGCGGCGGCCTCCGGCCGGGCGGGGTCCAGCAGAAGGATCTCCCGTTTTTGGTCCATGGCGTAGTTCAGGGTGTACTGGGTGCCCCCGGGCGTGCCGCCGAACACCGCCAGCACCGCCGCGGAACGGTCCACCATGTAGCGGTCCCTGCGGAGCATACAGTATCGGTCATAGCTTTGCTGTACCACGCTCTCCAGGTCGCAGGCATCCAGAATGGAGCGCCAGCGGCGGCGCAGCTCCTGCGGCCACTTCTGCGCCTGGGTGGGGCAGGGAACCGCCCCCTCCACCGTCACGCCGGGACACCGCTCCCGCAGCTCCAGCGCCGCCTGGGCAAAGTATAGGTCACAGCCCATAGCCATGCCGGAGATGAAGTGGCGGAAGCCCCGGCGGTACAGGCCGTCCAGCTCCCGGGAGAGGCTGGCCTTCAGCGCGGCGCAGCGGGGGTCGGCCTCGTCCAGCCCCCAGGGCAGCTTGTCCGGCCTGTGGCCGGTGAAACAGCAGGTGTGGTTTTTATCGGGCGGCACGGCGTTCCCTCCCATACAGTTTTTGATACAATTGTACTACATAAAAAGGGCGCTGTCAAGGGGATGTGGAACGTCAGTTTTAAACATGGCGGCAAAGCCGGGCAAAAAAAGACTTGCAATTTTGTTTGGGCTGGAATATAATAACGCAAGAAACAATTGAATGAATGTCTTCAGGGCGGGGTGAAACTCCCCACTGGCGGTATAGTCCGCGACCCGCGAAAGCGGTTGACCCGGTGAAACTCCGGGACCAACGGTAAAAGTCCGGATGGAAGAAGACGCGTGACCCCTCTTGAGGTAGTGTCGCGCCTGGAAGACAGTCTTTTCAGGCGTTTCATACTATTTTGGGAGGTCTTTTTTATGTTGGAAAATTTGGCAAAGCTCTGGGCGGCGGTGCAGGATAACGTGGTGTTTCTGCTGATGTGCCTGGGGATATTTGCGGGCATTTTCGCGGCGGCCCTGGCCGTTGAAAAGCTGTGGCTCAAGCCGGAAAAGCAGTCCCCGGCCCGCCGGGCGGCCTATGTGGGCATTTTTGCGGCCATCGCCGCGCTGCTCATGTACATTGAGTTTCCCCTTCCCTTTGCCCCCGGCTTTTACGAGCTGGATTTCAGCGAGATCCCGGTGCTCATCTGCTCCTTCTCCCTGGGCCCGGTGGCCGGGGTGGTGTGCGAGTTCATCAAGGAGCTTCTGAAGCTGTTCCTCAAGGGCACCTCCACCGCCTTTGTGGGAGACCTGGCTAATTTTGTGGTGGGGTGCTCCTTCATTCTCCCCGCCTCGGTGGTGTATTTTGCCCAGAAGACCAAGACCGGCGCCATCATCGGCATGGGGGTTGGCACCGCCGTGATGACTGTGTTTGGCAGCCTGTTCAACGCCGTCTACCTGATCCCCGCCTTTTCCGTGCTGTTTGATAAGCCGCTGGAGGTTATCATCGGCATGGGCACCGATATCAATCCCGCCATTGTCAGTGTGAATACCCTGGTGCTGTTTGCCGTGGTTCCCTTTAACCTGCTGAAGGGCGTGCTGGTGTCGGTGGTTACATTCTTCCTCTATAAGCATATCGAGCGTCTGCTGCGCATGAGATAACCTGGCCCGCCGCCTCCCGTGCGAACGAGAAATGCCCAAGCGCATACAATGGGAGTGGAAGGGGATCGCCATACCGGCTCCCCCTCTATCAACCATGATCGGGAGGTACGAAAATGGCCGAATTCATTGAGCCGGGCCCCATCTGTGATACCGCCGGTATTCGCGAGGCCGTGTGCATCCACACCCGAAAAATTTTTGACAGCTGCCGCGATAAAGATATAGCGCTATTAAAAAATTGAAAACCCATGCAGAACGTCAACATTTTTTCAAGAAAGGGGCTGGGAATTTACTCCCAGCCTCTTTCTACGCCTATAACGCCCCTCATCCAGCCGTGCGAGGCCGCACGCTGGCATGGGCGCTCTCAGCCGGTTCCGCATTTTTGTGTGCGTCGCAAACCATGCACACTGCATTGTACGCACCCATCAACACAGCCAAATCGGAAACGCTGTCTGTGGTCAACGGGGCCATGCTGCGCCGCTCCATCATCTCCCACAGCTCATGCTTGTTTTCCTCAATCTGCCTCATACTTACTCCTCCTTGATATATGCCGCCAGCCGTTCCAGGTCCTCCGTGTAAAAGGTCAGATCCCCCAAAATAGGGACGTTAACCTTCAGCCCTGTGTCTGGCACGGCATTTCGCGCCGCATCCAAAATACCGTCCAAATCTATGTTGCCGTCCTCGTCCATTGCGCCCAGCTGGGCCAGCATCGGATGGGCGGCATATTGCTGGATATTTTTATGAATCGCATAAGTCGCCCCGGCAAGAAAGGCAACCTTTTTGAGCTGGCCGTTCGGGATGTTTGTGGGAATTCTCGGGGCGATTTCCGCATCAATATATTTTGCCGCCCCTGCCTCAATTTGATTGATCGTTACCATACTGGCCTCCTAAAAAATCCCAGGGAGGGGCGGCCCCTCCCTGGGATGAGATATCAGCGCCCGCAGTCGCAGGAACAGGCGGGCAGCGGATTGTACACCCGCTGGGCGGTGGTGGTGGTGCCGGTGGTGACGTCGGCGGTCATCCGGGGGTAGAACGTGGAGTTGACGTAGTTGATGATGGTGTCGTCCGCGCAGCGCCGCTCCTTGCGTTCGCCCTCAATCGCGGCGGCCTGCTTCTCGCAGCAGCACTCCATGCGCTCCTGGAGCAGCTGGAAGCTGTCCTTGGTGGCCTGATTCTGGACGGCCTGCTGGCCCAGCTGGCCCTCAATCTCGCGGAAGCGCCCGTCAATGTACTTGTACATCTCCAGCGCTTTCTGATCGCCGTAGGTGTTGGCGTCCCGCAGGGCACTCTGAGAATCCTTAGCCGCGATCTCCTTCACCAGACGCATCTCACGCTGGGTAACGGGATCACAGTCGCTGCCGCAGGGGACCGCGGTCCGGCCCTGAAGAAGCGCCGCCGTCATCATAGCGGTGGCCGCATCGTTCTGGACAGAGTGGCCGCCGAACAGGCCGCCCAGGCCCGCCAAGCCGCCCAGAGAGTTGAGGACGCCGAGAGACAGGCCGGCAATGCCGGTGCCCAGACCGGCGCCCGCGACGCCCTTGCTTGCATATTCCTTGCTGATTTCCATGATTTTTCCTCCTTCGTTTTATTATTGATTGATTGGTCTCCGCTCTATTACACCCACATTGGAATCACCCCCTTTCAAGCAAAACCTGTTTGTGCTCAGCCCAGCACCCCCAGCCGGTCCAGCACGGTGAGCGTGCGGCACAGATCCTCGGACACGTTCAGCTTTCCGCCGCCGGTGCCGTTGAGCGCACCTCTGTCCACCGCCTTTTGTACCGCAGGCTTGTACCACTCCGGTACGTCCTTCAGCGTCGCGTAATACTTCATCTCATCGTCCTCCGCTTTCATTTTCATCGCCCTATCCACATCCGCCCGGAAATCGTCCATGCTCTTGCCGTGCCGGGGGAACCAATGGAGCACGTCCCCGTGGTTGGACGCCACCCCCCGCTCAAATCCCTCGCAGTGGCACATCACCACCCCGTCCGCCAGGGGGTCAAGCCCGTACTCCTTACACAGCATGGCGGTGAGCTCCACGGCGGTCTGGTACGCCTGCTGGAAGTACGCTGGGTCGGCAAGACCATCCTCGCAGATCTCGAAGGAGATATGGGTGTCGTTGGCACTTTTCCCACTGTACCCGGCGCCCGCGTGCCAGCCCCGCCGGTTCCACGGCAGGGTCTGCACCGCTGCCACGCTGCCGTCCGCCAGCTTGCCGATGAAGCCATGGACGCACACGTCCAGGCCCGGGCGGTTCCAGTGGTTTCCATTGGGGTTCGTACCCAGCTGGGCCATCAGCTCCTCTCGGCCGGGCGTGGAGGCCACCGGCTGCACATACCGGCGCAGCATAGGGTTATTGGCCCCGGTGGAGTGGACCATCACCCCCTTAGGCTTGATGGTGTGCCCGGCTTTGTAACAGCCGTTGGCGGTGAGCAGACATTTCAGCAGCTTCATGCGGCCTGCCTCCTTTGCAAATTTGTCGTAAACCTCCTGGGCCAGCCGGGCCCTGCGGTCCTTTACCTCTTGAAGCTTATCGGGGTCGCTGATGCTGGCGGGCCGTTCAAACTGGAGCAGCACGCAGTCTGACGCCTCCCGGACGCTGGCCGTGGCACGGAGCTTGTCCCACAGCGGTTTAAACAGCCCCTGGAGCTCCTGGAGCAGGTAGTCTGTCTGCATATCCAAGTTGCAGATAGACAGCCCCTGAGCCTTTGCGCGTGCAAGCAGCGCAGCTTTTCGGCTTGGATATGTCCACTGGGCCAAACCATATCCGGCGCCGTCACTCACAAAATTGTGGTAGCTGCCCAGGTCTACGCCAATGGTGTAATCTACGTCTGAGAGGCCCAGCCGCCTCTCGAAACTGTCCTGCAGGTTGCAGGAGGACAGCCCGCTCTCCGCCTGGAGGTTTCCCATCAGACCCGCCGCCCCTGCCGGGGTGAGCCCGGCGGCCAGCAGCTTGTCCCATATGACGCGCCCGTTACTCATGCCCATCCCCGCCCAGCTTGTCCCCGGCGCTGTCCACCGCGCTCTTGCTCATGGCCAGCAGCTTCACCAGCCACTTGGGCGCCACCGCCCCCATGGCCACGGCGTTCTCCACAATGCTGCCCAGCTCCGTCACGATGTACCATACCAGCACCACCGGGCATACCAGCCCTGCGTACTCGAAGGGCAGCGTCACCAGCGGCAGGTGGGCCAGCACCAGGGAGATCAGCATGTCCGCTCCCGCCGCCACCAGCACCACCACGATCATGCCGCACTTGTGCCAGATGCCCTCCCGGGCACGGGCGCTGGACCACTCGCCATCCTTGGCCGCTGCCATGGACCCGGTGAGGTAATCCAGCGCCATGCACCCGATCCACCCCACCACCAGCCATCCGAACCAGCCCCACAGCCCCGTGAGCAGCCCCAGCAGCCCGGCCGCCGCCATCTTGATCTGATTGATTGCCTTTTCCATTTGTGAATCCTCCAAAAAATAAAAATTGACTTTTTCCCCCATCCTACCGTAGGATAATGATAGGAGGTGCATACTTCATGAATATCTTGGGAAAAGAACTCTCAGAAAAAACTGCAAGCCTCATCAAGGAAATCACGCAATGCCTTTCAAAGCCAGTTGAGTATCGTTTTACAGACCCGAGCAAAACTTCTTCTTACGGCCAGTGTGACGCTTGGCAACCAGATACCTATTACATCTATTGTAAAGAATCACTTTTAAGCGCGGCAAAGAAAAATCAAATCAACATTGCCTTTGAGACAAATCTTTTGCATGAGCTCTATCATCTCTGCCAAATCGAAGAAGGTTTCCCATATACCCGCACTCGCTGTACTTCTGTGACCGTGACCAATCAAAATTACTATGACAACCTTGGTTCCTTGTTCGTATCAAGCATTTTAGACTTGAATGTAGATTTTCGATTAAAACAAAACGGCTATACATCCAGTTACTTTTACAATCAACGAATTATAAGGGCTGAGAAAATTATTCGAAAAGGCCATGTTTATGAGGGTGACGATTTTTTAAGCGCCGCACTTATGTTAATGTTTCTGAAACTGGCGGCCGACCCTATATCTGTAAATCAACTATTGCAATTGTATTTGCCCAAGAACCAAAGCCTTGTAGTTTGCTGTTTAAGCGCTGCTGAAGCTATTTCCCAAGTTGGCTATAACGCTCCCGAATCTGCGTTTGGGTCACTTGCCTGTCTTTTTGGAACCTTTAATTTGTTTTCAACTCACTCTATTATTTTTCGGGGCAAGGAGTATACTGATTTCGCTTCTGCTGAGATGGATTATCCGGGCACCCGTATCGTATTTCCTCCAACCGCTGCTTCTGGAGGTTAATCCTTGCACCGCAGTAGAGGCACGACATCATAGGGGGATCTTCTTTGCACGCACACCACAAGTGATAATCCACTCTTTCAGGTGGTTGCATAGCCGCATTGGTAAAACTCATTCGGCTTCCCTCCTTATCCTCCAGGCTCCAGGCGTGGTCGCTTGGAGCCGTTCCCTTATTTCTTGGATTCTTTTCTCGTCCACAAATATCCCTCCTCAAATCAGCCTGTACCTCGGTCTCTCCCCGCCGCACAGCCAACAGTCCAGCCAGTCGAAGCCCACGATCACCGGCCCGGCCAACAGGCACCACAGCAGGGTGTACAGCGGGCAGATCTGCCCCCACAGGTTGCCCCACTGCCCGGCGTAGTCCCATATGCCCAGCCCCAGCCAGACGTTGAGCACAAGCCCCGCCGCCAGCTCCCCGGCGGTAATGGCCAGCCCGCCCAGGACGGCTTGCACGGCCAGGGGCAATTCCCACGGAAAATGCTCGTTGGCCACATCCAGCGGCACGCTCAGCGCCGCCGCCAGCACCATCATGGTCCAGTGGGTGTGCCCCCGCCACAGCACCTCCAGCACCCCGTACAGCACCCCGCCGCACAGCCAGCGGATCACATGACTCTCCCATTTACACAACATCAAGCCCACCCCCTGCGGCACCCAGGATGGCCTCCATATGCTCTTCCAGATCCTCCGGCAGCGCCGCGCCGTATGTAATCGCGGACACCTCCTCCACGCTTTTGCACCGCCGCACCCAGGCCGCCAGGTGGTTGTAATAGGTGGTGTGGTACAGCTTGTGGGCGGTGGCAGCCTGGGCGATAGCCTGGATGGCCCCGGCAGGGTAGAGCGCGCACAGCCCGCCGTCCAGGTGGTAGGGGTAGGCCTGCGCCCCGGCCGCCACGGCGGCATGGGCGTTGGTGAGGTTGATCTGATCCTCGGCGGTGAGGGAGATATGCCCAGCGGAGCCGTCCGGCAGCTCCACGCTGCACCCGGCCACAATGGCGGCGTTACATGCGGCGGACAGCTGGGCCAGCTTTTCTGCCTGGACCAGCTCCAGAGACGGGGCCCGGTCCGCCTCGATCTCCTCCCGCGTCCGGGGGACGGCCTTTTCCCCGTCCCAGCGGTACAGCGGCACGCCGTCCTCCGCAGACAGCGGCGGGTTTTCCTCCCCACCGGGGAAGAGTCGGAACTGGTAGCCGCCCTCTCCATTGGTGCAGATTGCGCCGGATGTGTCCCTCCCTGGGTGAGGGCCGTCGCTCCAGCCGTCCACAATGCGGCCTTGTTCGTCTACCGCGATGTAATGGCGGTTATATGCTGGCTCAAATTCCAGCGTAGGTTCTGGCATTGTGGTTTCATCGCAAAATTTGTCCACGTTGTCCCTCCTTTACAAATCTGAAGACAAAAATACGCCGTTGGAAAAAATGGTGCAATCAGATTGTCCATGTCCCTCAAGAGTTGCTGTAATAAGTATTCCTGTTTCAAATGCCATGACAGTCCATTTTGCGTTTGTCATCATATTTCCACTAGATAAACTCTTAACTTGAAATGCCCCTTTTGTGATTGCTGGGTTTGCTCTAAGGCTATGTGGCGTAGGGAAAAATGCTCTTACAGCGTTCGCTGTAACACGACTTGCCCTTACTTCTGCACCATCCATGGCGATTGCATACTTCTGGCACTTCGCCAGCTCCAGCGCCTTATTGGGCGGCGGGTCGTTGAGCACCCAGTTGCCGTCCTCGTCCTGGTGGGCAAGCGTTTGGACGGAACCAAACTCTAACTTGACAGCAACTAAATTTAACTCCGAAATGTTGGCGTTTCGGTTTACGCCAATTCCAATAAGCGGAGAATTTCGGTATTCAGGAAGATAGGCGCAGTCAACATAAAAGAGCACAACACCAGCATACAGAGCCAAAGCTGTTTTTTCTGTAGGCGTCCCAGTCATGGAATATAGCCGCCCCTCTGCTGTCAACGCAGAGATAGTAACTTTTTTCCCGATGATATCTGGATTTTCCACTCTTTGGGAGATATAGCCGTTGTTAGCCGACAAATCGCCCGGCACGAGCTTGACATACCCATCCGCCACCTGCAATGTTGTTCTGACCGTTCTCCATCTGTCGATTGCGTATTTGGTTGGCGCATACTCAGATTGCCCCCGCTGATTGATGGGATCTGCAAAGTACCAGTTGTCCAGCAGGTTGGGATTACTGTGCTGGTTTCCGATCCATTCTCCAGTGATGGGGCTGTACAAGCTGCACAGCGCGTATTGCAGGGCGTAGTCCGGCGGGTCGTTGAGCACCCAGTTGCCGTCCTCGTCCTGGTGGGCCAGAGTCTGATGATCGCCAAGCTCGAGCTTGGCGGCGATAAGATCAATGCCTGTCTGTGCGCCTTTGGTTGTTCGCATAACAGCAAAAAAACCAAGTGCAGCCGTTGAACTAACTGCGACGCTTATCGTGGCAAGTCCAAATTTACCTTGCGTATTTGACACCCGGGTTGATACATCGGATGACCCAACGTTTTTAGAGACGACAATCCAATCTGTGTTTGAACTCCGATATAGTACTGAAAATGTGAGCTTGAGGCCTCGGTATGTCGATGGTTCGATTGATTGCCTAAAGTTATCATAGCTCGCGCTGGATCGACCATAAAAAGTTATATAGCCGTCATTTAAAACAAGCTTGCCGCCATCGAGAACACTCCACCTGTCAATCGTATACCCTATGCCGGTGTACTCTGCTTTCCCGTTTCGGTTCACAGGATTCCGAAAGTCGGAGTTGATCAACAGGTTACGTCCGCTCCACCCCTGCACCGCTTCCGCCGCGCCGTCCGCGCCGAACCCCACCACCTGGCCCGGCCGGCCGGTGAGCGCGTCCTGCTTGGCGGTGGACAAGTTATCTACTGCTGCCTGTGCGTCATCAGCTGCGTCCATTGCGGTTCCTACAGCAGCAATGAGATCTGCGTGATCCTTGGCTGTCCAGTTTCGTCCAATGGGCTCTCCCTTAGCCCATGTTTTTGCGGTGCCTTCCACGCCCCGGACACAGCCGGACAGCGCCGTGTCTGTCTTGGCTGCATAAGCGATGGTTTCACCCTCCTCATCCGTCCCAATGGTGGCCAGATTTGGGGCGGGGGGAAAGGCCGAAATGTCCGACACCTCAATGACCGTGTCTGCCGCACCGATATTGTTTGTTAAGGCAGCCTGTGGCGAAAATGGCATACCGGGATATAGCTGCACGCTCATAAATACGCCTCCTTAAACTGTTTTATCTCCTCGGGACTGCACAAACCCCTGGATGATCAAGTCGATGCTGATATATGCAAGGTCGTCCGGCCTTATTTCTATGGACAGCCAGCTTCCCCGAGGGATCGTTTTGTCTGACCCTACTAAGAACGAAGTAATATCAAGTTCGGCGGTGCTTCCTGAGAAATCGGCCTGTTTTACACCGTTAATCCAGAGGGAAAAACTTTTAGGACGCCCAAACTTATAGATGCCAGGCGTGATCTGGTGGGAATGGCCGGGAATGGTAACGGTATGGCTATGGCCGGGAATGGTAACGGAGTGGGTGTGGCTGGGGGAAGTGACCTGGTGGGTATGGTTGGGTACGGTCACTTGATGGGTATGGTCCGGGAGCGTGATTCGGTGCTGATGACTGTCCACCCGGCTGAATCCGTGACTATGTCCTTCCGCTTCCTGTGTGTTGGCTATAATCCAGTGGACGTTAATTCCGCTGTCCCCGGTATCGGTGACAATTCCGCCTCCGCCTTCAGATGTGTCAATGCTGCCGCCGCCGTAGTTGCTGGTCGCTGTTCCTCCGCCTCCCCCGGAGCTGGTCCAAGCCTGGCTGTCGGTAGAGGAGGTGGTCGCGGCCTGGGACGCTTGGGTCTGGGTGCTCTGAGAATAGGCCCGAAACTGGCCCATGCGCACTTTGGCCAGCACTTGGTTTACAATTCTCATTTCCCTTGGAATGAAAAAATCCATTACCGCGCCGTTTTTGCTGTCGCAGTTGGCTTGGAGCGCCTGGGCGTACAGTTGGGTAGCTCCCTGGGCGTAGGTCTGCTCGATGCGCTGGCGGTCCGCCATGTCGGCCAGGGAGGAGGCAATAGAGGCTTCGCGGTTGGCCACGACGAAAGTGGATTGACTGATTTCGTCGTAGGTACGCTCAACCTCGGTGATGTAGGTATCCACTGTCTCGCCTGTTTCCGTAAAGAGGATGCGCACCCGTTTCCCCACGGCGGCTCGGTCATAGTCGGACTGGTGGAGCTCTTGAAATCCAACCTGATAAGAAAACTGTGGCTCCTGGAGCTCATCCAGCATGACCTGGGCCGCAGCCTTCAGGCTCTCCTGGTCTTCGTACCTGCGATCTACCCATACCCGCTCTATGATGCCGTATTTGTCTGTAACCGCTTTGGGGCTCTGGAGGTATGGAATGCCGCCATTCACCTCGGAGATCTTCAGCTGGTTTATGCCCTCGCCGTAGCCCAGCGGATAGAGGCGGGTCACGATTTGCTGAGGATCTTTCTCTCTCTGGAATGAGGTCATGTTGTGACGCCTTCGCACATACATTTCCGGCTTGCCTTTAATATCCAGTTTTTTCAGGGACAGCCTCCAGGGATATACTGACGTATTGGTTGTCCACATGTAAGGCCCGGCAAGCGGGGTTGCTATGGAGAACAGGGCGGACAGCAGAGATTCCTGCTCCCAGCCATACTCAAACTGGTTGCGGTAGTCGCATTGATCCAGCACCCAGTTTTTTATTCGCTGATGATCCAGCACATACTGGATCACGTCAGCGGTATAGACGCCAAGATTTCCGATGACATGATAGCCAAAAAGCACATTGTCAATGAGCGTGGCCAGCACATGCTCGCACTGATAGGAAATGGAGCCGGTCTCATCTACGGACATTTGAGACGGCATAATGCGGTACAGCTCACCGCCGTCCTTTCGGACATACCAAAATGGATTGCAAAATTTGTTTTTAGGGTCATCCCATGGAAGGGAAAAGGCCAAGCCCCAGACGGCGTTGATCCGCTGCTGCTCCGACGCGCCATATGCGTTTTCCAGGATAGCCACCCTGCGGCGGCTGGCGTCAAACACCTCAATCATAGATACCTCTCCGTGTAGATTAGCTGGCCGCTCAGCCCTCCGCCGGATGCGCATTCTACCGTGATCCGCAAAAGCTCCCGAGAAATATTGATCCAGTCCCCGGACTGGGCGTATAAAACGTTCTCGCCGTTCAGCAAAACAGTAAAGAGCTCACTGTCGATCCGCAGCTCTCCGCCTGGGGGGATAGTGACCTGGAAAATGGCCCGCTGCGTGGTCTGGGAGATTGCGGCCATCATGGAGGTAAGCACCTCGGCGGCCATAAGTACTCCGGGGACATCTTTTGATCCCAGTGGCTGTGAGAAAAGGGCGTCCTCCAGCGCCAGGCTGGCGGGAGTGTTTTTTGAGCCCAGCAGGGAAGTACCCAGTGATTCCTGGACATTTAGAGCAGCGGGTGTATTTTTCTTGCCGAATGCATTTACTTGGAATGCCTCATTTAGAAAGATGCGGATAATTACGTCTGCAAGCATTTGTGCCTGCGTATGCAGGCTTTCCAGCCCGGAAAGTGTGGAAATGATGGACACTGTTCCGCGTACCACGCCCTGGCACGCCTCGCTGTAGCGCTCCCGGAAATCCACTGGAACAGCCGCCCCCGCCAGAACTCTCAGCGTTTCAGAAAACGTCTCTGTTACCGCAACCGTCTGCCTTTCCTGATTGACGCTGTATCGGGCAAGGCTGTATCGTCTGTTGTTAGCCATAATCAATTGATGCCAATTTCCACCGCGCCCTCGGCGATGGTCGGCATGTATCCGCGCTTCAGCTCAACAGGCTCGGTGAGCGCCTTCAGGTATACCGGCTCGCCGGATGTTTGCGCGGAGTACAGGGCGGACCAGCTCCAGGTGCCCCACGCCGTAGAGGGGCGGGGAAAAGAAGCCGGAGCGGAATTCCGGGAGATAATCTGCCCGGAGGGCTGCTCTGCGGGAGAGCCGAAGGTGATAGGGATCCGCTGGTAGTTGTCCCCGGACAGCTCGGAGCCGGACGACTCCGGCGAGCCGTTCCATAGTGCAAAGTAGGGCGTAATCCCTGTGATGGAAGCGCCGCGAAACACATTTAAGACTTTTGTTTTCCACGCCTTTGACAAATTTCCAGTGAGATAAAAAAGCACATCCCCCGCCAGAAACACCGGGGGCTCATCGGAGCCTATAATCAAAGGCTCCACCAGCTCCCCTCTCGCCAGCATATTGCCGCCCACTGCGGAATCCAGCAAACCAATATGGGTGATGGTGCCTGCCGCCGCAGGCGGTGTGGGAAAGGTAATGTCCACCAGGTTCTGCACCCCTATCCCCCCGTTGGAGTCTGCGGGGGAGGAGAACTGAATCTCTTTGCGCACATAACCGGCATAGTTCACTTCGGCCCCATCTGTTCCGCTTTCTCCGGGATCATTGAGGTACAGGGCGAGATAGCACTTTGCGGGGGCGGCAAAGGTGATCCCGCGCAGGACGTTTAAAACACCATTTTCCAGGTAATCGCAGGCATACATAGTCAAACGCTCCTTTTTATCGCTGTGATGGTGACGGTTTGAGCCCTGTCCGGCGACAGATTGCGAAGAATAGCAACGCAGGGCGTGTCTGCGGTACCCTTATAGGAAATAGGGTTTTCGCCGGAATGGATCGGAATCGTCACGGTGCGGCCAAAGGCGAAGGGCGGATTGCACGCCCAGGTTAAGGTGAACTGGCCATACTTCAAGTGCTGTTCCATGGGCGGGCCGCTGGTGATGTGGGCCATATAATACTTATCCGGCTCCTTGTCGTAGTGCAAACGGCCTGTGCCTGAAAGCCAGTAGGCGATCTCCCGGCATATCTCCGGCACGGTCTTTCCCTGGGGGCACTTAAACGAACACAAGATGGTCTCCACCCGTTCGTCGTACACCCCCGCAGTCATGCCGGCGTAGTAGCCGGACCGGCCTGGAATCGTGATTTTCCCCTCCCTGGGGGGCGGCAGAATAGACCGGCTCTGATCCTGGGTATAGATGCCGAAGGCGCTGCTGTGGACGCCCCGGAAAGAAAATCCGCTCACAGCACCCCGCCCCCTCTCGACCGCCGTTTCTGTTCGGTCAGATAATACAGCTCTTGGGCGACACGGGAAATATCCGAATCATTTCGCACTTCCATCTTATCAATATGGATGCTGATAGGATCTGCGCCGTTCCACTGCTCAACAGTGGTGCGCATGATGGACGCAGCCTGTCTGCTGAGCTCAGCTGACGGATCGGGTACATCTACATGGGAGGGCAGGTGGCGCGCCATGCCGCGCAGGGCCGCCTGCGCCGCTTCTTCATAGGCCGCTTCCAGCCTCGTCTTTTCCTCCTCGGCGCCCTGGATGATGCCCAGGATATCATAGCGGCCCGCCTGCTCAAACTTCTTGGACGGGGAGTGCTGGTCAACCTCCTTTTTGTAGGCGTCAACAGCTCTCTGTCCCATTAGGGCGTAAGCGCCGACAAGAGCCCCGGTCATACCTAATGTTCCATCGATCAATCCCTGGATATTGTTTTTTCCGGCGTTCCAGGCAGCCTCGTGCTGATCCAATTCGGCTATCGTGTCATTTAATTCCCGGTTGACATCATCCATTTTTTTAGAGAAATCTTCTTCAAGCTCAGCTATAGTTCTGGAAAAATCCTCCTTGCCCTGCTCTACCTTTCGGAACTCCTCATTGAGGGCGGCGATCTCAGCTTCTCCGCTGGACACAATCTCAGCTAGAATTTTGGCGGATTCCTCTGATCCGTCGGACAGCTTTTTAACCAGTCCTTGATCAACCCCCAATTCCATGGCCCTTTGGATATTGGCGGCATATTCATCCATGGCTTCCGCTTGCCGCGTCAGGGAATCAATCAAATCGGAGATAGATGCGTCCGCCTTTGCGTCGAGGTCTTCAAAAAGTCCCATTTGGCGGGAAATACTTTCATAGGCGGCCTCATAACTCTCCTGATACGATTGCTCCAGGGCTTCCATTTCGGCCTGTAGATCCTCAACTCTGGCCGTCATGGTTTCAGTTTTCCGTGCGGCTTCCCGCTGCTGTTCGCCGTAGGCGCTGGATGCCTCCTCCAGTGCCGCGATCTGGGCGGCGTTTTCCTCCTGGGCGGCGGTGAGCTCGTTGATATTGTTCTTGAGCTCCTGAGTATTTCCAGCTCCTTCTAGTTCGGCGTCGTTGAGTGCAAGCCTGGCCTCGGTAAGCCGGGCTTCAATTTCTGCTTGCTGGCTGGTCAGCTCTCCAAGCCGGGCAACCTGTGATTCATATTCCTCCTGCGCCTCGGCCCTGGCAAGCAGTGAGGACAATTCAGCGTCAGTAACGCCGATTAACGCATCTTTTTCTCTATCGTAGGCCAGGTTTAGCTCAGGTACGGCCTCGTTGAGCTCTTCGACTTTTCGCTGGATCAAATCCTTTTGCAGGGCGGACTTTTCTTCCACTGACAATAGTTCCCGAAGAGAATTTGCCACAGCCCTAGTGGAAGCCTGCTGGGCTATCATTGAGGCGTTCATGTCCTCATAGGCAGTTTTGCTGTCGTGAAGCGCATCAGTAAAATCCTTGGTTTTCTCATCTGCATCATCCAAGGAGGCGGCCCACGTGCCTATCGCAACAGAAAGCCCGGCAAGCGCAGCGGTAACCCCGATAATCGGGTTAGCCATGAGCAGATTGAGCGCTGTACTCAAAGCGGAAATGATTATTGGAGCCGCCGATAGGGCCGTTACACCCACAGCCAATGCTCCCAAGGCCGTGGTGAGACCTACCACCGCCGCCACGGTCCAGGGGTTGTCGTTTACAAAATCCGTGGCCCACGTAAAGCCCCCGGTTCCCGCCTCGGCCAAATTGGTAAGGACGGGTGCCAACTGTTCGCCTATAGCCAGCTTCAATCCGTCTGAGGCCGATTCCAGCAGTGTCATCTGCCCGGAAAGGTTATCCAGCTTAACTTCGGACATTTCCTTCGCGGCGTTGCCGCAAGTATTGATTGCGCTGGACAACTTTTGAACGTCGCTTTCTCCGGCGTTCATGAGCGCCAGCCAGCCGGACATGGCTTCCTGTCCTGCAATGATTTTCCCGTATGAAATTTGCTCTTCCGCCGACAGGCCTGCCCAGGCCGTCCGGCTCTCTTCTAGCACGTCGTTGAGGTTTCTCGTGCTTCCATCCAGATTGTAGAACTCAAACCCGAGATTCTTGGTTAAAATCTCCAGGGCACCCATTTGGGTTTCGGTCGCGCCCGCGTTTGACGCCAGTCGGGAAAGAATAGAGCGCAGCGCGGTGCCCGCCTGTGTGCTTTTGATGCCCGCGTTGGCCATCAGGCCGATAGCAATGGCGGTGTCCTCAATGGAGTACCCCAACGCTCCGGCCACAGGGGCAGCGTATTTGAAGGTCTCGCCCATCATGCCCACGTTGGTGTTGGCGCTGGAGCTGGCCGCCGCCAGCACATCCGCAAAGTGGCCGCTGTCGGAAGCCGTCAGGCCAAATGCCGTCAGGGCGTCGGTGACAATGTCTGAGGTTGAGGCCAGATCCTCTCCAGACGCGGCGGCCAGGTGCATGATGCCCTCCAGGCCGTTCAGCATATCATCGGTCTTCCACCCGGCCATAGCCATGTATTCCAGTGCCTGGGCGGCCTCAGTGGCCGTAAAGGCTGTGGTAGCGCCCATGTACTTGGCTTTTTCCGCCAGGGCGGTGAACTCTTCCCCGCTGGCCCCGGAAATGGCCTTTACGGTGGACATCTGCGATTCAAATGCCGCGAACGTGTTCACGCAGTCCAGGAGCGCGTCCGCGATCTCTTTCACCGAATTGGCAATGCCGGCGGCGGCCAGGGCCGATGCCAGCTGATTGATGGCATCCTTGGAGGTGTCCCCAAATTCTTTGGCGTCCTCTCCGGCGTCTTTAACTTCCTTCCCAAACTTGTCTATGGATTTTGCGCAGCCGTCCGCGCTTTGCTCCGCCTCACGCAGATATTGGCTTGTCTGGGCCAGCTCATCGCCCAGCTTTGCCTGGTCCCGCTCGGTGTTGTTGAGCTGCTTCTGATAAGTGGTGACCGTGTTAGCCGCTTTCTGCATGTTTTCTTCAGCGGCGGCCAGCTCATCGGCCAGCTTTTTCTCTTCATCCGCCGTGTCGGAGGAAGAATTTTTCAGCGCCTCCAGCTTTGCGCGCACGCTGTCTGCCTCTTCGGCAAACCTTTGCTGTGCTTTCTGGGCCTTTTCCAGCATTTCGGCCTGTTCGGCGTGGCGCTTGTTCAGTGTCTCCAGCATGTTTGTTAAAGCGGACTGCTTGGAGGACAGCGCCTCCAGTGTGTTGGCGCTGTTTTTGTATTGCGCCTGCACCTTTTCCAGCTCGGACTTATAGAGGCCCAGTTCGGCATTGATATTTTTTATCTTTGCACTGTATTCCGCCTCGCCCTCGAGGGCGAGCTTGGTCGATATGGTTCGCGTGGATATGGCGGCCACCCCCTTTGCTCAGGCCTACTCAGCCTCAGACCGTTTTTTCACCCCGTGGGCCTGGAGGTACAGCTCCCACAGGTCTGCAACCTCTCCCGGGGCAGACAGCAGGGTTTCTTTTTTGGTCAGCCCGGACGCTGTCCCTATGCGCAGGTAATGGGCGCGGGTTAAGGCGTTTTTTTTTGCTCGTTCAGCTCCGCCAGGCCCAGATCAACCTCATCGTCCTCATCCGATATCTCCCGGCCAAAGCCCAGAGAAATGGCGGCGGAGACGGCAAGCTTCAAATCTGCGGCCTCTTTGGGGGACAAGGTGGCGGAAATAGCCGCTGCGTCCACCATGGGCGCATGGTCGTAGCCCAACGCCCGCCGGGCCAGCTCCCCCTGCTCCGACAGGATGGCTGCGGCCCGGCAGGTGGCGGAACAGCTGTCCCGTCCGCCGCCCTGCATGATATTCACCAGCTCACTTGTGCCGCCAAACTCATCCTGAATCTGGAACATGGCCTCCACCGTGAACGCCAGATACTGCTCCCGGCCCGCTAAAGTGATTTTCAATGCTTTCACGTCAGGATACCTCGTCCAGCTCCGAACTGCCGCCAGAAGAACCGCCGGCGGACGCCGTCTTAAACTGGGCTTTGAGCCACGCCAGGGCCTCGGCCTCCGTGTCCGCCTCGTGGGTGTCGCGCCAGTCCCCGTTCTCGCAGGCGAAAACCGTAAACGTCGTGGAATTGGTTCCAAAGGTGATGCTGTCGCTTTTGGTCTGGGCGGTGTCGTTCCCTAACGCCGCCTTTACCAGCGGGTAGAAGTACCCCTTGTACAACACCTTTCTGCGCCGCATCAGCTTCTTCAGATAGCCCATGCCGCCCTTGGGAGGGTCGTCCCCCACATTATAGTGGACGGTTTTGTCCTCCACCTCCGCTCCGTATACAACGGACGCCACATCATCCTCCATGTCGTCGGTTTCCATGGCGATAGAGCCTCCGGCAAACTCATCAACGGACTCGGCCAGTCCGTCATCCGCAAACAGCTTGCCGGACGCCAGGGTGATAGAGAGATCGGCCTTGACCAGGCGTCCGATTCGGATGGGTTCGCCGCTGTAGGTAGGGCGGGCCCCCTCCGGCTCATCTGCCACCGGGCAGAAATAGGGATATTTAGCTCCAAAACTGGCCATGTTTCATCCTCCTCAAAATCAAAGGTTTTTACTGTCTAAGTAGGCGTTAAAGACCTGTTCGCCCGCTTCCGCCGCCGGCTTTTCTGCCTTTGCGTTGGCGGTTCCGATGGCTGGGCGGGGGGCGATCCCGCGCTCACGGGCCCCATACTCATTGATAAAGGCAATTTCGGCGTTGCGGACGCTCTGTTTTCCGCGCCGCCGGGATCCCTGCGGATAGACATGGACGGCATGTCCATCCTCGGTTTTTTTGGCCTTGCCCTTTTTTACGGATTTTGCCGAGATACCCATGGAATACGGACCCTTCCAGCGGCTGGCGATTTCTGCGCGCTGGGCCGTGACAATAACGTCCGCCTCGGCGTTCAATATGGCCTCGGCCACGCTGTCGGGCATGGAGATCAACGTCTCCAGATCGGATATGAGCGAATCCAATCCATCAACCGCTATCCGCGCCATCATCCATCCCTCCGTCCTCAATAGGATCCAGCGCTTCACACTCAAATACATAGTGCTGTTCAGCTTGATCGGCGGCGTCTATTGTCCTGGGCCAGGTGAACCCGGCGCGAAACAGCGCGTGTTTGGTTTTTCTCACCTGTTGCAGACAGCTCTCGCCCACCGGGGCAAAGAGGTGGACGCTCACCAGCCAGCGTTCACAGCCGGGCTCATCATCGCCAAAATTGTCCCCAAAGGACTCGCAGACGAACGTATAATACCGGGGCGGCCGCTTATTGGCGGCGGCATAGAGCTGGGCCTTTTCCACTGGGTCCCCGAATATGCCCAGTGCGTCCACAAGCCTGGATTCAACGCTCATCGGGCTGCCCCCATTCGGCGCACCTTCACCTCAAGCCAGCAGTGCCGGTCCTCCACATCGTTTACGCTGATGATCTCGTAGGGGACGGGGTCGCCCAGCTTATAGATGAGACAGTCCGGCCGGATCAGCGCCGAATACCGCATTGTCAGGGTGGCGGGCTCCTGCACCTGGAGCTGCATGGCGGTAAAGACCTCCGTGCCGTAAGCATTGACCCATTTGCAGTGCCACACCCGTTCCGGGTCTTTGGGGGTAAACACGCTTTCTTCCCGCTGAACGGGTGATCCCTCGTGGTCTGAAGCCTTCACCGTGCGGCGGATGTAGATCCGGGTGCGGAGCTCCCCGGCCTGGGCTTGTTTTGCCATGGGATGGACCTCCTGTCTCAGAATGCGGCAGATTATGCCTCCGTCAGCTTCATCTGGTTGAGCCTGCGCCGGAATGCTGGATTATCGGAAACAGTCCCGACGGCCAAATCCCGGTGTTCCCAACCGTCCAAAACAAGATAATTGACGCACAAATCGTACTGTGCCTCCCTGGCCGTGCCCGGCAGGGGAGGGGAGACCCCGGCATCCGACATATACCCCACTGCCGCGTCATACAGAACAGGAATCAGCGTCTGCACCTCCGGGTCATCCGCCAGCTCCGTCAGCTTGCAGTAAGCCAACAGGGCGTTCAAGCGGCTGTCACTCAGCGCCATCCTGCACCGCCTGGGCCGTCAGCGGACACAGGTGGCAGGCCACAACCCAGCCTTTCAGCCACCCGGTACGCACCATCACCCATTCTTCATCTGCCTCGGCGGCGGAGTCAGCCATGAATACGCCGCTGCCGAAGGGCAGTATCGCCAAAATTGCGCCATCCAGGGAAGGCGCCACCCGGAGATGCAGCCCGGTCTTGGACGCCACTACGCACTCCACAGCCGCCGGCTCATTCAGACTTGCCCCGACTGGATCATCCGGCGGGCCCGCTTTTCTCTTTTGAATCACGGAATCTTGAACAGTCATATTCTAACTCCCCTCAGCCTGCGGCCCCGCCGGCGGCGGCGATGTAGCCGTTGACGAATGCGGTGTCGTCCCAGGCGGTACAATCATCCCGCAGGGAGCCCCGCCAGATGGTCATATCCTGCTCCGCTGCGTTGAACTCGCCGATGGTGGCCTGGTCGAACACCTTCACGCTGAACGTCCTGCGGTCCCAGTACGCCACGCCTTCCTTCAGATCGCCCAGGATCATGGGGATCTTGTTCTCGGCGGTGGGGATGGTGTCGTTGTCGTAGGTCTTGACCGGCAGCGTATGGGGCCCCACGCACAGCCGGAGCTGCTGGGGTTCGGCGGGGTTCGGCGTGAGCAGGTAGCGGCCATTGGCGTCCTTTAGGGTGCCCAGCCACAGCAGGCCATCGTCGTTGGTAATGAGCTTGGAGGTTGCCCGGAAGGTGGAGCCCAGCCTCACCCATGCCTCCAGAATGCCGTCCAGATTTTTCAGATCCTGAGCGGCCTTGGCTTGAATTACGGCCAAGATCTCCTTGTTGGCGGTTACCCGGGCCTCATCCGCCAGCCACTCCGTCGCAATGGCCGTGATGTTGTTGTCGCTGTCCTCCAACAGCTCGTTGGTGACGGGCAGATAGCCGCCGCGCTTCTCAATGCTATATTCCAGCACGGCAAACTGGGGCGTTGCCGCCTTGCCGAATTTGGCCGCCTCCGCCACCGTGGCAAAGCCCTGGTGCTGGCCCCGCTTTTTAAAGGTTCGCTTGCCGCTCTTGGTGGTAACGGGGATGACCCGCACCTCGTTCAGCAGACTTTCCTTGGATTCGCGCAGGGAGATGATCTTGGCGACGATATCCACGGGCACAGTATAGCCGCCGTCGGCGTCCACGCCCTCCTGCATCATGTCTCCAGCGGCCTTGCTTTTGGGGAAGCCTGCCCGGGCCGCTGCGGCGAAGGACTTCACCGCCTGGGAATAGCCGTCCGCCTCGTGCTCCTGGCCGGGGGCAAATACCTTGGAAGCAGGCTCCCCAGCGCCCTCGCTGAATTGGCTTTCCAGCTCCAGCTGCTTCTCCACGGCCTCAATTTCCCCGTTCAAGCTGTCGATGTCCACCATCAGGGCTTTATGGCCCTCCAGATCCTTTTTTAACAACAGCTCCTTGCCCTGGGCCACCAGCTCGGCCCGTTTGTGCTTCAGCTCCAGCAGTTTCTGATACGTCAACATGTAAAATTCCCTCCATATCGTTTTTCCTCCAGCTCCTGGGCCGCCTTGGCCAGCAGCAGGGTATTGTCAGGAGCCTGCGGTTCCTGGGGATTCTGCGCTTCCGGCGCTTCCGCGCCGCCATAGCGTTTCGTTTTGATAACGCCCGCCTCGGGTTGGGCTGGAACTGCCACAAGGCTTACCTCGTAGGCGTCCCTGGCCCCGTCCAGCGCCATCACGCACAGCTGGCCGTCATACTCCCGGCCGGGGATGTGGGGGCAGCAGGCTTTGCTCTGATCCGCGCCGCACACCGAGCACACGGCCCGACGCACCGCGCAGCCCACGCTGCACTCCCGAAGTATGCCTGCTTCAATGGCTGTGATGGTCCCGGC
Organism: uncultured Oscillospiraceae bacterium; assembly: GCA_948670295.1. Classification (GTDB taxonomy): domain Bacteria; phylum Bacillota; class Clostridia; order Oscillospirales; family Oscillospiraceae; genus Enterenecus. The sequence goes on from CAPOAR010000013.1 coordinate 38,640, forward strand.
GGTTTGGTCCGTCCTGGGCATGTAGCACCGCAGGATCAGCCGTTTCACCCCGCCGGAATCCTCTACCCCGGCGGCATACACCCGGGCTGTCTGGCTCCCCGCCCGCCAGGTGTGGTCCATCAGCACGCTTTTGCCCACAAAGAGGGCGGCCAGCCCCTCCAGCGTTTCGGCGGTAAACCGCTCGTAGTCCCGGTCCACCTGGTCGTCGCACGCCGCCAGCCGGAAGGTGAACACCTCCTCCGCCGACAACGGCCGCAGGGTCTGGGCGTTGATAAGGGAAAGCTCCGCCTCGCCTGCCGGCTGCTTGACCACAGTGGCGGCCTTCAAAATCCTATCCGTCTTCATCTCCTCCTTCCTGTAATGGTCCGGCGCCCGTCTTGCCCATGGCTCGGAGGACGCTCAAGTGCGCCCACTGGTCCAGCGGGCCGTAATTCCAGCTGGCGTAGTAGGAATCGCCGCCGGGAATGGTGCCCATGTCCTCAAGCCCCCGGATTTCATCCGCGCTCAGGGCGGATACCTCCCGCATGGCCTTGTACCAGGCGCCCTGGGCTGCGGAGTCTCCCCGGAGGAACACCTTCAGCTCCCGCTTGATGCGCAGGCTGTGTGCCTGCGCGCCAAACATAAGCAGCTTATAGCTGTCCTCCTGGCCCCACTGGGTCTCATAGCCCAGCAGGGTGTAGTTCACATACTCAATGCCGTTCTGCTCATTGCTCTGGTAGCTCTGCTTGCCCGCATAGGCCAGGTGGAGGGGCACGCCAAAGAAACGGCATATGTCCGCCACCCGCACCTCGTTGCTTTCTACAAACTGGGCGTCGGTGTTGTTCATGGAGATGGGCTGATATTTCAGCCCCAGATCCAGCACTGCCAAACGCATGGCGTTGTCCGGGCCACGGTGGATTTTCTCCCAGGACCGGCGCAGATGCTCCTTGGCGTCCACCTGCTTGACCGTCCCGTCCGCCTGGACAATTTTTATGGGGCCGCTCAGATCGGCCTCGGTGGTGAGGACGCCGGAGGGTTGGCCGCCGCTGCGCCAGGTGCTGTTCTCATATGCCTGGGCGGCCTGGGCCGTATCCAGGGTGAGGGCAGCCCTGCGCAGTACGCTGATACCTCGTATGCCGTCTTCACTGTATGCCTTATAGTGGAGCACATCCTCCGGCCGAAGGTCGTACAGCGCCCCGGTGAGGGGATGGCAGAAGCGGTACCACAGCCGCCCATCCCGGTCGATCCACGGCTCTACATGATCCGGCGGGAGGGGAATCAGCTCCTGCGGATGGCCGGTGGCCCGGTCCCGGAAGATCCAGGCGTAGGCGTTTCCCCGCAGCAGCTCGTTGCACATCATCAGCCGCTCATAATCGAAGGTGCTCATGGCCTCGTTGGCACGCCCCCACAGCACCCGTCCCAGCCAGTGACGCTTTAGACGCTCTTTGGTGTTTTCGTCCATGATGTACACCGGCAGCACCGCCATAGACGTGGACAGCAACTCCACGCATCGGTTCACCGTGGAAATTTTCATGGCCCGGTCCCGGCTCATGGCCATCTGCCCGCTTTCTAAGCCGGGCCAGCCCTTGGCGTTGTCCAGGGTAAGAACTGCGGAGGACATTCCAACGGATTTCCGGGGGCCGGCCCTGCTCTGGCCCGCTCGGATCACTCCGGCCCGCAGGCTCATTTTTCACCATCTCCCCAGATAGACAGCACCGCCCCGGCCATGGCCAGCACGCCCCCGGCGATCAGTCCGGCGGGCGGATAGATCAGCCCGCATCCCGCCGACACGGCGGCGGCCCCCGCCAGCAATACCAGCTCGCCCAGGTGTCTCATCACGCCGTTGACTAATTTCTTCATAGCGACCTCCCGTTATAAATGATAGCTTCCTGTCTGCACGGCCTGGGCAAGGTCTGGCTTTGCCTCCCGCCGCACCAGAACCCGGGCCAGGGCGTTCATCACCGCCGCCACAGGGTCAATGCGCTCGGTGTCATCCTTGTGCTTCTTGGACAGCTTGATGTCTCCATAGTTGTTCTGGATCTCAATGGCGTTGGCCAGGCACCACATCAGCAGGGGGGATTCCTCCAGCACGATCTTTCCCTGGAGCAGCAACTCCCGGAAGCTCTTCACCGCCAGATTCTGCCCTGCGCAGGTCTGAGACACCTCCACGCAGAAATCCTCGTTGTTGCGGTCTTGGTTCATCTTGATGGCCAGATCGGTGGCGTTGTGGCCGTCGTAGTCCACCTCGTCCACCTGCCAGCCGTGATCCCGCTCGCCGGCGCAGATCCAATTGTCCACATAGCTGTTGTCCGTCACATCTCCGGGGGTAAGGGTGCAGTATCCATCCCTGGCCCAGGCCAGATAGGGAACCCGGTCTGTTTTCTCATGTCGGGCTGCCCCGCCCTCCGGCATGAAGCCGTGGGCCTTGATGGCAAAGCGCCCGTCCGGCAGGGGAAACACCGCGCCAGAGCCGGACAGGTCGATGCGCTTGCCCAAATCGAACCCGCAGTGGCAGTGGAGCCCGTCCGTCAGGGCGGCGAATTCCTCCCGGGGCACCTGGGCGGCCTTGGCCAGCGCCATGCAGTGCTCGTCTAAGTATCGGTTGACGCTGCCCGTCTGCCACAGGCACATCCGGCGGGTCAGGAAGGCCCGGATTTTGTGGGGATCCCGGGAGCCGTAGGCTGCCCGGTGCTCGTCCCGGATCTCCTTCAGCAGATACCGGCTGTAGTCGTTGGGATAGCGCAGACAGGGGTTGGCCTTGAGCCACACCCCTTCATCGTGGGGGTTGTCCTCCTGGTCCAGCTCCCGGATCATAACGAAATAGCTCTCGTCCCGCTCTACACCCTCTAAGATGTGCTTGGCGTAGCTCTCCTCGGTGTAGCAGGGCTTGGACTGGGCATCGTCCCCGGCGGTGGTAATCACGTCCAGCAGGGCCTGGGGCCGCTTGCCGAAGCTGTTCAGCCCCAGGTCGTAGATCATGGAGGTGGGATGGGCATGGTACTCATCCACCACGAAATAGGACGGGGCCCCGGAATCCTTGTTTTTTGTGTCCTTGGACAGGGCCCGCATGTATCCGCCCCACTTGCGGTGGGTCACCGGGTTGGAGCGGGGGACGATGAGCCGCTTGGCAATGTCCGGGCTGGCCAGGGCGATCTTTTTCGCGTCGCCGAACACCCGCATGGCCTGGCCCCGGTCCACGGCGGCGCATTCCACCTCCGGCTCCGCCTCGAACACCGCCAGCTCCGGGCGGTAGGGCGGGTACATGGCGTCGGCGCACATGTGGTACAGTGCCTGGCCGGATTTTGTGGTGCTCTTGAAATTTCCTCGGGCGATTTTACTGTACGTTTTACTAAATCGTCTGGACCCGGTATCTTGATGGACAAAACCGTATACGTTGGACAGGTCAAAGACCTGCCAGGGCTGGAGCTGGATGGGCTGGCCCGCCTCCACGCCCCGGCTTTGGATGCAGTGGGAGAAGAATCGGAGGATGCGGTCGGCTCTGGTGGTGTCAAAAACGCTAATAGGGGAACTCGTCCGTCCCCTGCCTCCGCAGGTCATCTAAAAACCGCTGACAGGCCAATATCTCATACTTGCCACACTGTTCCCGCAGTTTTCCCTGGGTCACCTGCTTGGCATACACCGCCGCGGGGTGGTGCAGCCCGGACTTCCATCGTTCTCCCATATCCATCACCTCCCAACAAAAAAAGAGACCAGAGTTGAGCCAACCGAAGCAGACAGACTGCTGGGAATGGCTCAGGCTCTGGTCTCTGGCCTTTTAGGCTCGGGACTCTAGCTCAGGCGCTATATTTTCTTTTTCACAGGCTCCGTCAGGGCCCGCTCGATGGGCCAGCCATGTGTGTATCGGTAGTATAGAACCCCATAAGGAATCCCATACTCTATCGACCATGCAGAAAGAGCTTGTGCCTTCCCCTGATATGTAACAAGACGCACATTTCTGCGATTTCGACTTTGAGTAACAGCATCGGCCCAGCGGCAATTCTCTGGACTGTACCCTTTATTCACGTCTATTCTGTCAATGGACAAGCCATCAGCATAATCATTTTCTAATGCCCATTGGTGGAACGCTGTAAAATCATTTAGCCATTCATCACATACTGTAATTCCACGATCCCCATAATACTTCCAATCCTGACTATACTTATCTTGGCATCGGCGCTTCATATCACACCAAACATGGTATAGCAAAGAATCGCTTTCGCCATGTGTTATATTGGCCTGTAGTAGTCTTTCCCGGCGAAAGCATCCACAACTTAACGTACGCCCACTGCGCAATGCCTCGCCTGTGGAAATGGCTTTCTTGCCACAATCGCAAACACTCAGCCATTGGGCTTGGCCAGCGGGAGTATTTTTAGCGCGTGATATAACTGTCAGCCGCCCAAACCGTTGGCCCGTCAGGTTAATCAGTCTGCCCATTAAGCACCGCTTTCCCTCTTTCCGCCGGAATCAGATGGGTCACAAAGCTCCAGAGATAACTGATTTCCTGGCCTGTTGCTACATTCAAAAGTGTAATGATCTGCTCCTTCATCCAATTATTTGTACTTTCCATATAAAAACCTCCTTGAAATTCCCCGGAGGTTCGGCTATAATGGATTTAGCCTCCTTCGGGTGGTGATATAAGGCAATCGGGGTTGGCTTTCCAGGGCGTCCCGGTTGTCTTATTTTTGCGCCAAAAGCAGGTAAATTCCCCGGCGAATAGCCTCTCCCTTTGTGACATGGTGCCGCTCACAATAGACTTCAAGCCGTTGTTCCGTTTCTGCATCCAGCCTGATGCTAAACCGGGATTGCTTGGGGTTCTCTGACTTTGGCCTTCCTGCTGGTGACATCGCATCACCCCCATTTATGTCACACCATTATTTTATATTGGTGTGACATAAATGTCAAGAGGTTTTCAAAAATTTTCCCCGTCAGTCTGTATTCGGTTTGCAAGGTGCAAGTGCATAGGGGTTAGTCCCCAAACAAATCATCCGTCTGCGCTTCACCAGCCGCCGCAGCCCGCCGCTGGGCCATGCGAATGCGAGCAGCGGGCGTCAGTCCCAGCTTCTCAGCGTACTGGAGGATGTTCCGCTCCAGGGCCTGGAGCTTGCCGGTGAGGGCGTCCAGCTTGGCCGCCGCCTCCACCAGCTCGTCCGGGGTCATAATGGGTGTGCCCATGGCGGAGTTCTCCCATTCCGTATCAGACAGGGAGGTGTCCTTTTTGCGCCGCTTTGTCCCGTCCTCTACTGCCCCCTGGACGCCCAGCCGGTCCATGAGCTGGCCGATGAGAAGCACGGTCTGGTCCCGCCGGGCCAGCATGGAGCAGTACCCGGCAAACACAGTGGCGTCCAGATCGTCCAGCAGCGCAAGCCCTTGCATCTGCTTCAGGATCTGGTTCCAGTACGCGTTGGCCCGCTTATTTGAACTGACAATGGCCGGCTTTTTTAACTTGGCTTCCCGGCCCCGGTCTGGGAGCACGCCTTCCTCGGCCTGCTCCCGCGCCTCCCGCTCTTTCTTGGTCAGGTGCTTGGACATGTTTTCAGTTGGCTTTGCCGCCGACGGCATAATCTCACCTCCCAGGCAGCCCAAAACGCTGATCGGGGAAATTTTCTCACAGACGAGGGTGCTCGCGGTCATCCGCTTTCGGTCCTGAAACATTCTCAGGGTGGGGGGGCGGTCCCGTAGGGACCGGGGCCCGGACGCCGCCAGACCGCCGAGGGCATAGGGGAAGGCACGCACCCCCGCAGGCAGGCGGGCGTAGCCTTCAGCCAAAATCAGGCCTGTTTTTCTGCCGCTTTTGCCACAGTTCCGCCATGGTTTTGCGGGAGTGGCAGGAGTGGCACAGGCTTTGCAGATTCCCCCGGTCGGTGAACAGCGTCCAGTCGCCCTTGTGATCCCGGACATGATCTACGTCGGTGGCCGGAGTGCGCCATCCCCGCCGGGCACATTCCCGGCAGAATGGCTCTTCCAGCAGCTGGCCGGGGCGGAGGTCGTCCGCCCACACCGACAGGCTGTACCAGCCGTGCCAGGCGGCGGACTTCCGCCGGGATGCCTGTTTGGGCTTGTGTTTGGGGCACCAGCCATCCCGGGTCAGCTCAGGACAGCCGGGCCGCCGGCAGGGGCGCAGGGGCTTTTGTGCCATCGGGCTATCACCTCCGGGCAAAACAAAAAGCCCGCGCCGACAACGACCCTCTCGGGTTGTTCTCAGCACGGGCTACTAGAGCACTGGCCATGTTCGATATTCACAAACGTCGTGGTTTTGCATTTCCGGCAATAGGCCGGGATGTTTTTCCCACTGCTCTTCGGCGTGACCATCAGCGTCGTAGGTGTCGTGCACACGGGACAGCGCACCCTTCCGCCTGCTGTCACTGTCAGTTTACCACGTTTCCCGCACTCTTGCAATACCTTTTCCTCCTTTTCTATCCCCTTCTCCATTTTTCAAGAGTGGTTTCAAGCTCAAAAATTATTAAGAGCATTCTTTTTTTCTGCCCCTGGCATAGCTGTACTTCGGGGACGGTTCATCCTCAAACAGCAGATACCATGCCCCTACGCAGTCCGCAAAGCCGTAGGGGTTGCGCTCGGAGAACTGCACGTAGTCCACCGCCCCAGGCGGCGGGGCCAGCACCACGCTGTCGGACGGAATATCAATGTACTCAGTTTCATATTTCTTGAGGTTCCGGGATGCCCGCCACGCGTGCTCCCCCGGCCGGGCCCGCCCAAACTCCCGGGGCTCCTTGGTCATGTACTTGGCCAGCTCCCGGTAGTAGTGTACGTCCACCGGCTCAATGCGCACATATCCGCCACCCTGCCAAAGGCTCTGAATCTCCTCCAGATCGTCGGGCCCCACCCCGTTGAACACCGCATGGTGGTGAAGACGGCGGTCCTCCAGCCTGCCGTCCCCTCCAAAATACTCATCCTCCGATTTCCCATGCAGCCCCTCCGTGACGTAGACATAGCGCAGCTCCTGTCCCCGTTTCTTCCGCATCGCCCGGAGGCTGCGGATCAACCGCTGAAAGCATCGGTTCGCTTCCTGCCGCCCCGGCGGCAGGTTTTTGTCTCCATAAGTCGGCGTGGCCACGTAGTCATTCCGGCCGAAGTTTGCCCCCAGGATCAGCGCCAGCTCCCGCCAGGAGCATTTATCATTGTAAAACTGCTGGGCGGAGCAGGTGGGGCAGTGGCTGCTGCCCCGCCGCTGGCCCTTTCCCGGCTCCGGCACCGTTCCGATGATCTCCAAATTGAGCAGCCCCGCTTTGATATGCTTGATCGCCCGCATACCGCAGCCTCCCTCAGAATAATTTCCCGTGCTTGAACGGGCGGCCCTTGTTGTACTCCATTTTCAGGGTAATGGCGGCATCTAAATCAATCCCCATGTGCCCGCACAGATCCGCGATCCGAATCACTGCGTCGGCCAGCTCGATGGCCACACCCTCTGGCTTCAGGCAGCACTTTGTAGGGACTGAAGCCACACAACCACCGCCGCTGTAATAAACCATGGGAACGGGATTACCCGGCCTAATTTTATTCCCGGCCCGCATTTCCTCCAGCGCTTCGGACAACTCGGAGTGAATCAGGGCCATTGCAGTGCCAAACTCTGGCTCCGACTCCCAAAACCCGTGCTTTACAGCATTTTCGTGTGCACACTTCACGATCTCAGAAATTGTCATACTAATTTTCCTCCAGTCTTATTTGCTCCGCCTCCCGGACCTCCACCCGCAGCACCTTCACATCCCCGTACTTCTCCAGATCCATGGCGATGGCCTCTTTGATGCCAATGGCTTTTCCCGGCACGGCGTTGTCAACAGCCAGCGTTACCATCAGACGGCTCATACAAAATCCTCCATTGTCAGTCTTTTCATAAGGTGTACCACACCCAGCCCCACCCGGAAAACCGGGACGATCAGCCCTGATCTGCCGCCCCGGCTTCGGGGCAGCTTTTCTGCGTCCCCTTCGCCGTCATCCTCTCCACCCGGCATCCCGCACCTGAAACGCGTCCCCCAGCTGGATGGTGTCCGGGAAATTGTGCTGTGTGGTCTTTATGGCGTACTTGTCGATCTCTGTGGCGTAGTAGCGGACGATATGCGCCCCCAGTTTGTCCAGCGCCAGGTGGCCGCAGCTCATACCGTCATACATGGACAGCACTTCCAGCGGTTCCTCGGTGATCCCTGGCGTATAGTGGAGAATGTGGGCGATCACGTCCACTGTCCAGCCGTTTCCCAGCATTTTATAAGCCTGGGTATCTGATACAGGGAATATGTATTCCTCCGGCACGGTCTGGAGGCGTTTACACTCGGTCACGGTCAATTTGCGGATAATATAGAAACCGTCCGCCAGCTTTATGGGGTATTGTTTGCCCTTTATGGTGATCTGTCCGTCCTGGACTTCATAGACCGGATATGTTTTCCCGTCTGCCGCCTCAAT
>CAPOAR010000014.1:0-46225 GCA_948670295.1 uncultured Oscillospiraceae bacterium
GGCGTTCTCGCCGCACACCAGGTAATCTGTTTTCTTACTTACCGAGCTGCCCACGTGGCCGCCCAGCGATTCGATCCTGGCGTTAATGCCGTCCCGGGTGTACGGCTCCACCTTGCCCGTCACCACCACCGTCTTGCCCGCGAAGGGGCTGTCCGACGCAGCGGCCTCCTGGGAAACGGGCAGCGGCGCAACGGTCACATGATTGCGCAGTTCGCTCCAGAAATACCAGTTATCCTCGTTCTGGAACCACTGGTGGATGTTCTGGTGCAGCGTTTCCCCAAATTCGGGAAGCTGGGTGAAGTCGAACCCGTGAACCACCGCGCTCTCAAACTCCTCCAGGCTGCTGTGGAATCGTTGGGCCAGCGCACGGCTGGCGGTGCGGCCAATCAGCGGGATGTCCATGGCAATGAGATACCGCGTGAAGGTGGTGTCCCGGCTGCGCTGGATGGCATTCCAAAGGTTTTCCCAGGATTTCTCCCCGAAGCCATCGATGTCCATGATCTCTGCCTTGCGCTCGTCCAGCCCGTAAATATCCCAGTAGTTATGAAGCAAATCCCAGCCGATGAGCTTTTCCAACAGACCTTCAGACAGGCCCTCGATGTTCATGGCTTTCTTTCCGGCGAAGTGAACAAACTGCCTCAGGCGGCGGGTGGCGCAGTCCGGGTTGTCACAGAATAGCCGCTTTACACCGTTCTCCTCGTGGACGCGGGTGGGCTGGTGGCAACAGGGGCAGAAGGGCAGGGTCACCCGTCCCATATCAAAGCCGCCCCGGTCCAGGTTTTCCTCAATGTGTGGGATAATCATGTTCCGCTTGGACACCTGCACCCGGTTGCCCGGCATCAGCTCCATGGCCTCAATGAAGGACAGGTTATGTAAGCTGGCCCGGGACACGGTGGCACCGTCGATTTGGACGGGCTTCAGGATAGCCACCGGAGCGATCACCCCGGTGCGGGTGGGGTTCCACTCAATGGCGGTCAGCTTGGTTTCAAAGCGTTCATCCTCAAACTTAAACGCCAGCCCGTCCTTGTAGTGGTGTCCGGTGCGGCCACAGGTGTTGGAATAAGCAATACTGTTGTAGGTGGCCACAATGCCGTCAATGGGGATGTCGTTGTCCCGGGCATAATCCCGGAGCTGACTGATGGCCCGCTCCGCTTCTTCCGGGGTGATCCGCCGCTTGGAAACTAGGCATTTGCAGGGCTGGAAACCCAGCCCCCGCAGCTGCTTTAACCTTTCCGACTTGGTGGGCAGCCAGTCAAACCCCTCCAGCACGTTGAAAGGCATGAAGGTCACCCGGCGCTCCCGGCAGTCCTCGGATCTCAGCAGCCGGACAGAGCCCGCCGCCAGGTTGCGGCCATTCTTATAGAGCTGGCCGCTGCTGTCCACCAGCGTGTCCTGCAGCGCCTCAAAATCGCTGGGGCGGATGAACGCCTCGCCCGTCACCACCAGCCGCCCCTTGTAGGGGATCTGGGACGGGATGCCGGAAATACCCCGGACGTTGTGGGTGACGTTTTCCCCCACATCGCCATCGCCCCGGGTGGCCGCCTCCACAATCATGCCGTACTCGTAGGTTGCCTTGATGGTGAGCCCATCCAGCTTCAGCATCAGCATCACCGGCTGGTCGCCGATGAAATTGCACAGCTCGTCCACCTGCTTGGTCTTGTCCAACGACAGCAGGGGAGTGTGGTGGGACACCTTGGCCAGCCCCTCCTTGGCGGGCCAGCCCACGGTCTGTGTGGGGGAGTTGCCCATCTGGGTGCCTAAATCCTTCTCCAGCTGGGCCAACTCGTCAAACAGGCGGTCATACTCCCCGTCATCCACTGACGGGGAGTTGAGGTCGTAATACTCCCGGCGGTACTGGTTCAGCAGGTCGGTCAGCGCCCGCAGGCGGTTCATTTTTTCCTGATCCATGTCATCTTCTCCTTTTGTATTCTGATTTCCGTTTCCCGGCTCCAACTGACGCTCAGGGACAAATTTCTCCCCCTCCGCATAGCCGGCGCAGGCATATTTCATGCGCCAACCGCTGGTGTTTGCCGTCCCGTATGCGGTGGGCGCACCCATGCGGTCAACGACATCCATCACAGCCTGGGGTACAGCCAGGCCTGATGCTCCTGTTGCTGTTGCCGGAAAGCATCCTCCAGGCCGTTGCAGAAGCCCCAGCCAAAAGCGTTGCACATCTCCCGAAGCTCCGTGGCACTGCTGCGGCCCCGTTCCCCGGCCCGAATATCTTCACACCGGGTCTTGACGCACTGGCAGGCGTACAGGTAGACCCTCCGGCAGACCTCGAAATCGTCCTCCAGTCCTACAAAGCCCATCGTCACTTTTTTCGCGCCTTTGGCGTGGGTGCGGTATGCCTTGCAGCAGTACCGCTCCCCAATAACAACGGCCAGTTCGGGGATCCAGGTATCCTTCATCTGGGTACATTCGATGCCGACAGTCTGCTTGACCACCTTGGCAGACTGTTTTTCCCGGCACTCCTCCGGCCGGAGCTTGTGTTTGGCCATCAGCTCCCGGGCCTTCAAAAGCGCCTCCCTGGCCTCCTGCTCGTTGGGGCTGGTAGCCAGGGCCAGCAGCTTGGCGATTTTCTCCCGGATATCAGCCATCGCACAGGACGCCCCCTTCAGCGTACCTTCCGAAATTCAGTTCATGGATGGCGCGGCGGATCCCCCCGTCGTTGTCCCAGGTAGTGTACAGCACCGAACGAGTAGAACCGGCGCCGGTATGGACAGATACCATTCCATCATAAATCTGCATCAGCACATCGGGCCGCCGGGCGCACACGATGGCCAAGTTTCCAAGTTCTTTCATGTTCCATATCTCCTTTTTGTCGGCGGGGTGTGCCCATTGGACGCACCCCGCCAATCGTAGTATCAGGCCGCACCTTTCAGATGCTTCTTCTTTTCCCATGCCTCCAGAAAATCGTGCACCTCCGGCGTCGGCGCACAGTTGTTGGCACCGCGCACCTGGATGATCCTATCGCCGCGCACCTCCACCGTGTAGAACGGCTTGCTTTTCCGCTTTTCCCGGCGGATAAAGAGTATGGTACACCTGTCGTTTGCCATACTCGTAGCGTAACCGCCCACACAGTGATGTAGCTTCTGGCCCTCTATGACGATCTCCTGCGCGGAGCGGGGCGGAATTACCACCAGCCCCTTGGATTTGAACTGGTATTGCCGTATCAGCCCTTCACGGATGCCCGCAATCTGCGCGTCATACTGCTCCACATCTTTCTGCTTCATGCGGCTCAAAGCCTGGTCGTGGGCTTGTTTCAAATGCTTCGGGAACAGCACAAACTCATTTCTCAGATCGTAACCAAGCTCCTCACAGAACCCCAGATAGTCCTTGTAATCGGACAACGTACTATTCCTTCCCGGGTAGCTGTCCGGCTGGTGCTTTGCGAACTGCTGATCAAGATACCGGACCAGCTTGTGGGGCGTGGTGTATTTCAGCGCCAGCTCCAGACACCCCGTTTCAGAAACACTATGGATATCCAGCCAGGAAAACAACTCCTCGCTGGGCTGATAACCCTCCCTGCACAGTATGCGCAGCAGAAGCAGGTCACGGATGCCGTGCTTAGACCGCTGGAGCCAGGGCAGGTCGGAGGGCTCAATTTGAAGGACTTCCCGCAGATTTTTACCCTGGAGGTTAAGCAGCTCCTGCCCGTCTTGGGAATTGCCCCGGTATGCGAGCTGGGACGCCAGCCAAAACAGCTTCAGCTTGACAAAAAACTCAATGGCCGGGTATTTGCGGTAGGCCGTCAAATAGGGGGCCACCTCCATCTGATCGTGGACCCCCTGGTAGAACGGCTCAAGCTGGCAGTATTGCCAGGGCGTCCCGCTCAACTCCCGTTTCAGGTTTCGGGTATACAGGTAGCCACAGGTTTCCGCGTTGAAATTCCGGCCATACAAGTATGACACCGGGGGATATCCCTTTTTCCATGGGGTCAGAACCACGTCGTAATTGGAATTGTGGTAGGGGATCGCCTCAATGCTCCCATCTTTGGACTGCCGGACGATCACGCGGGTCTCCTCGTAAAAATCCATCGACGCAGGTTCTCCCCGCCGGTGGCTGCGATACACTTTGACAATCCGCACCATCAGCTCGCCATCACGCAGGCGCTGGACAACGGATGCCGTCTCCCGGTCACATAGGAAGCCATGCTTTTTGTTGGATTTCATTGTGAACTCCCGGCCGCAGCGGGGGCACACACCTTTGGCGTTGTGGCGCACCCCCTCCAGCTCGCTCTCCTGGCCGCAGGCGCTGCAAACGCCCCGCACCTTCTTTGCGCCTTTTTGGGCATCATAGGGGCTGTTCACATAATACAGATTGTGTTATAATAAAGTATGGAATTGAAAAAGGAACAATACGAACAAATCAAAGAATGTTTTCCGAAACAGCGAAAGCCAGCAAAAATCAGCAACCTGGACGTGTTGAATGCAGTGCTGTACGTAGTGGAGAATGGGTGCAAATGGAGGGGGTTGCCCAAAGGATACGGAGATTGGCACGTGATTTATGTTCGGGTAAACCGCTGGGCGAAAAAGGGCGTTCTTCAAGCGGCGTTTCTGCGTTTACAGCAGTTGGGAATCATTCAAATAAAAGTGAATGTAGTGAGCTTGGATTCCACCTGCATCAAGGTGCATCCCGACGGAATGGGTGCTTTGAAAAAAACGGTCCTCAGTCCATTGGAAGAACACGTGGCGGCTGGAACACCAAACTTCATATGGTCGCCGCATCTGATCGAGATGGGGTAATGTTTTCGCTGTCCGCCGGAAACTGCGGTGATGGACCGGAAGGCCGCGCTCTTTTACAGAAGCTCGGTCCAACTGACCATCCGCTTTACCTTCTGATGGATCGGGCTTATGAGGGGGACGAGACACGGGCTTTGGCCATGGAACTTGGTTATATACCAGTCGTTCCTCCCAAAAGCAATCGCAAAAATCCTTGGAGTTATGATACACAGATGTACAAACAGCGAAATCAGGTTGAGCGGCTTTTTCGCCGCATCAAGCGCTTTCGCCGTATTTTCACTCGCTATGATAAACTTGACGTTATCTTTTTTGCCTTTATCTATCTGGCTCTTATTGTTGATGCGCTTATGTGAACACCACCTAGTAAAAATAGGCCGGCAAAACCTCCCGGCCAAGCCATGCGCCCAGATCCCCGGGGAGGGGGCGCAGCTCCTGAAATTCGCGCACCACCTTTTGCTGGCGCTGCCGGACGCGAAGACGGCACTCTTTTTCACGGATATTGACCTGCATCCAGCCCAGGGCGTTAAAACCTTCCTCCGAGCGGTTCTTGCAGAAATTCAAAACCCGCTGCTCGTCTGGTCTGGAATAGAACGCGCATTTCTTGGATGAAAAGCTGTAGTCTTTATCCAAGTTGTCCAGCATGGCGGTCCGCCACCTGGTCTTGCTGTCTGGGTCGTGGTCGTAGGTGACAAAGGTGTCGCTGGCCTGGAACATGGTGAACGCCAGCTTCGGCCTGCCGCCGGGGGGCTCCCCCCGGGCGTACAGGCGCAAAATCAGCAGACGCCGGTGGCCGACGATTTTGACGGCGGTGCGCACGATGTATTTCAGGCTTTGGACCAGGAACAGCCCGCAATCCGAGCTGGGCGGGGTCACAGGTTCCAAAAACAGGCGGCACGCCTTTTTGTCGATCCGCTCCATCACGCCACCCCCAGCAGACTCATTTGATCCTCGGGGCCGCCGTTGGCCTTCTCCTTGGCCTTGGGTTTTGCCGTGTCCTCGTCCTTTTTCTTGGCATCTTTGCCCTTCGATTTCCCCTTGGAGGACGCAGACTTCTTGGAGGCAGCGGTGCCCGTGCCGCGGTAGGGCTGCGCGACGAACTTCTCCTCCTTCTCCTCGTCCTCCTTGGCGTTGGGGTCGTTGAAATAGTCCACGGCCCACTGGTAGCACAGGTCATCCGGCACATCGCCGCCATAGATCCCGTTCTCCGGCCTGATGTCGTTGTCCTTCATTTCCTGTTGAATGAACTCCCTGGCCTTCCGGTTGATGTACCAAATACAGTGGATCATGCTCTTGCGGGGGTGCATCACCTTCCGGGCAAAGTCGGGGTTATCCAAACACAATGTTTGGATATGCTCCGCCACGCACTCCTTCATATTGCGGCGGGTCAGCTTCTCGGTGTCATCGCCCACCCGTTTCACAGAAGCGACCAGCACCTCGTCGTCGCTCATGCCCTCCAGCTTGGCCAGCGCCAGCTTTTCAGCCTCCTTTTTCCGCTCCTGCCTGGCGTCAAACTCGGCCTTGCGCTGAGCCTCGGCCTCCTCGTGGGCCTTGCGCTTGGCATCCTCGTCCGCCGCGGCCTTATCCGCCTTATCATCGGCGGGCTGGGCCGGGGCGGCGGGCGGCGGCTCCACAGGCTGGGCCTGCGGAACGTTGCCCTGCGGCTGCTGGGGCGGCGTCACCGGGGCAGGCTCCGACTCCCCCTGCGGCGCACATCCGTCGTCACCGGCAGACAGCGCACAGGTATCGTCATCTTCAGCGAAGGGATCATCCTCAACAAAAGGATCGTCCTCATATTTCCGGTCCAGATCCAACTCAGAATAAGCTCCCATTTTGATAGTCCTCCTTGTAAAAATATAATCAAAAAAGGGGCGCAGTCCGGCCAAAGCCAAATCCGCGTCCCTTCTTTGTTCTGCTCAAACCGCGTACACCAGTGTGCTGAACGGGTCAACGCAGCGGCACACCAGCCCCGGATATTGGGCGATCTTCTGTTTGATCTCCTGCTGGACGGCCAGGGCCCGCCCCTCGTCGTAGGGCCATCCCCAGCCGTCCCACACCATGGCGGTCAGGTAGCGTTCGCCTGGGGGCCGACGCACCTCCGCGCCCAGCGCCCGGCAGGCCTCGCCCACCGCGTCCAGCTGTGCCATCTGCTCATTCATCCCCATCCGTTTCTTCCATGGGGGCAGCCCGCTCCGCGTCGAACCGCACCAGAGTGAACCCAAACGCGTCGCAGTAGAAAAAGTCCCGGTTGTCCCCGTCATACAGCTCCACAATGTCAGACATGGACAGGCTGTGCCCCCGGTAGCCCTCGGGCAGATTGTCATTGCACAGGCTGAAAATGCGCTCCAGCACGGCCTTGTCCGTCCACTCCCTGGGGTGGGTCAGCTCGCCGTCGTACACCAGCCCGTAGCTGCCCGCCGGGGGCTGCTGATAGCCCGCTTTGAGCATGAGCTCCATGCTGCGGAAGGCGAAGGGGTGGGCCTCGATGCCCGCCAGGTTCAGCTGGTACACCCGGTACTTCTGGGTGCACCGCTGGCCGTCCAGGTGTTCTTTGAGGGAGAGACCGGGAACCGCTTGCAGATACATCTGGTACTCCTCGTGGGTCAGGCCCAGGAACTCCCATGCGCTCACCTCGATGTCCGATCTGCTCCGCCACTGGTCCACGCAGCCCTCGATGTAGTCAAACGGACACATCCCATTGAGGTACATCTCTTTGAAATTCATCTGTTCTCGCTCCTTTTTCTTCAGTTCTTTCCGGCGCAGCGCCAGCTGCCAGTCGTCGATCCCCTTGTAGTTGGGGTTCCACACCAGCCTCCGGCACCGCAAGCCGTTCTTCACCGTCAGCCGGTGAACCTTGGAGGCCCCCCGGCTGACGTTTGGGTTGCAATACTTGTCCATGTCCTCGGCCTCGACGATCTCCTCCGTGCCGTTCCGGCGCAGAAAGGAAAAGAGTTCGTCCAGACCCATGGTGTTGTTCACCCCCACCGTGGCAGCGAAGGTGCGGCCTGTCAGGGCGTGGGCAATGTTCGCTTTCAGCGCGCCCTCGGTCACATAGACCACCCGGGCGCTGGGATCGCCCACAAAGTGGATGGGATTCCCCGAGGTCACGCCCATGGGTTTGCCCGTGGAGGTGAAGGGGAGGTATTTCATCCCCTGCTTCTCCGGCGGGTCGCCCTCTTTTTTGATGGGGTGGTCCAGCCGAATCTGTAACCCTTGCAGCAGGCCGTCCACACCCCGGAGGGGGATGACGATCCCGGATGTCTTGGTGAAAAACTTCATCGTCCACCGGCCCTTATCGTCAAGGAAAAAACCGGGGACTCC
The DNA here is from genome assembly GCA_948670295.1 of uncultured Oscillospiraceae bacterium. Lineage (GTDB taxonomy): Bacteria > Bacillota > Clostridia > Oscillospirales > Oscillospiraceae > Enterenecus. The sequence goes on from CAPOAR010000014.1 coordinate 8,064, forward strand.
CTCCAGCGTACAGCCATGCTCCGCCAAGTAGTGGGCGATGGCACGGCAGTCACAGGATCTGGGCGTGCTTTTGAAGCCGAATTGCCGGATCTGTTCGTCCGTCAGTCCTCGCTTGGTACGCAGGTGCTCCCGGTGGGTGTGGGAGAGGGTCAGCAAGGCCAGCAGCGCCGTCAGCGTCCGGTGTATCTCCTGGGGGCTGGCCCGATGGGCCTGGAGCACATCCGAAACCGGCTCGACTTTGGCCCTGGGCGTGTACTCCCGCCCGGGCGAGCCCACCATCAGCGCCTCGCAGATCTCCTGGTATGCCTGCGAATTGCTGACGCCGTGGGTTTTCCCGTAGAGGGCCAGCATCCCGCCGCTCTCACCGCAGTGGTAGCAGCGCCATGTGTCGAGCTCAGGGTACAGGCCCAACTTGCCCCGGTGGTCGCCACAGATGGGGCAGTCGGCGTAGGTTACACGGCCACCGCTCCTCCGCCTGATGTTCAGGCGGAGGAGGTCGGCCACCTCCATGATGTTGAAGGGGAAATCCGTCCCACTGGCCACAGGGGGTCAGCTCCTTTCGTTGTCACCCGGCCATTTTCAGTTCCAGGTCATTGAGAACGATGGCAGCGGCAGCCTTCAGCACGTTATCCCCGAAGGGGGCCGTGTACCGCAGCCATTTGAGGCTGGGCGGCCGGTCCTTGGCCACCTGCTCCAGCGTCCAGCCCTTGCAGGTACCGCCCGGGACCTTGATAGCCTTGGCCTGCTCCAGCGTCATGCGGGCGGTGATCTCCTCCACCGTCATGTCTGCGGTGTAGGTCGCCGCCTCGGCCTGCTCAGGGGCCGCCTCCGGGACAGGTTCAGATGCTGGGGCGGCCTGGGGCGCGGGCTTAGAGGGAGCTTCCACCGCAGTTGGGCCAGCGGGTTGGTTTCCCGCCGCCACAGGCTGGCGGGTGTTGATGTCCACCACCGGGGCGGCGTCCCTGCTTTCCGAAGCCGGAGCAGCGTCCGGCAGGGCAGTCACAGGCGTGAACTGGATCTCTGACGGCGGATGGGGCTGGGATGCCTTGTCCACGGGAGGCTTGCAGTCATTCCCCTTGGGTGCGTCGGCCTGAACCGGGGCAGGGGAGGGCTTGGGCGCCTCCTCCGGCGCTTCCGCAGGCTGGTGAACATCCCCCTGGGCAGACTGCGCGTCCCTCGCAATATGGGCCAGAACCGAAGTCTGGAGACAGAACCCGGCGCTTTTCAGCGCCTCCCCCAGGGCCGCGTCCTGGGCGGCGCGGATGTAGGCGTCGCCCGTGGCTTTATCCGCTTTTTTTGTGACGGTAACGCTGGCAAGGGGGGTTCGGTCGTTGGCGTCGGCAAACACCCGGGCCTCGAACATGGCCATGGCGTCCGTCACCCGCAGGGCGTTCAGCACCAGCCCGCCGCTGGGGCAGGCCAGCCGGAACCAGGTTTTCTGCCCCTCCAGGGACATAAACAGATCCTTTTTACCTTCGCCGATGTCCTTCGTCTGGGTAAACTTCATGAAGTCGAAGCCCGGAAGCCGGTTCAGATCCCAGAGGATGCTGCTCATCGTGTTTTTCTCGTCGGTCATTTGAATAACTCCCTTCCAAAAATAAATAGGGGACAGCCGCACATTTTTTTGCGCGTCTGCCCAAATTTAACTGGCTTTTTTCAATTTGTCCCGCCGGGCCAGCGCCTGGTGGTACAGCTGGATGCGCTCCCCCAGCAGGGTGTTGCGCTTGCCTGTGCTGTCTTTCCGCACCGCCATATACAGCGCCTTTTTCATCCCCACCAGCGCCACCCGCCGTTTAGCACGGGTAATGGCGGTGTAGAACAGGTTCCGGGATAGCAGGATCTTGTGGGCGGGAAGCATGGGCACGATCACCGTGTCATACTCGCTGCCCTGGGACTTGTGGACGGTGGTGGCGTAAGCCAGCTCCAGCTCCCCCAGGCTCTCCAGGGGGTAGTCCGCGTACCGCCCGTCGAAGCAGACGGTGAGCGTCCCTGGCTGAATATCGGACACGATGCCCACCTCGCCGTTGAACACGCCCGCGCCCACCAGTTCGTGGTCTTCGTTGTGCAGCTCCATGTCGTAGTCGTTCTTCACCTGCATCACCCGGTCCCCCAGGCGGAACAGCCGTCCGCCGTTGGAAAGCTCGGGTTTGGTGATGTCTGGCGGGTTGATCTCCTGCTGGATAGCTGCGTTCAGGCTGTTGGCCGATGCCTCCCCGCGGGCGCGGAACGGCGTGAGGATCTGCACCTGCTCGATGCTGTCCGTTTTCAGCGCCCTGCGGTAGACGCGCCGCACCAGATCCGCAGCCTGCGCCTGGTCCTCCGCCTCCACAAAGGCAAAGTCCGGCCCATAGAGCAGTTCCGGCGTGCCCTCCTTGACAAATTTGGCGTTGTAGGCGATGCGGCTGTCCTCGGCCTGACGGAAAATCTGGTCCAGCACCGTCACCGGCACCAGCCCGCATTGGATGAGCTCCCGGAACACGCTGCCCGCGCCTACGCTCTCCAGCTGGTCGGCGTCGCCCACGATCAGCACCTTCGTCCCCGGCTTCAGCCGGGCAAAGAGCTGGTGGGCCAGCCACATATCCACCATGGACGCCTCGTCCACAATGAGAAAATCAGCGTCCAGCGGCTTTTTCTCCTGCCAGCCGGCGTCCTCCCCGTGGAGGCGCAGCAGGCTGTGAAGGGTGGCGGCGTTGTCCATGCCGGTGGTCTCCGCCATGCGGCGGCTGGCCTTGCCGGTGGGCGCGCCCAAAGCAATTACTCGCTCCGGGTACAGGAGCTGGTACGCCTCAATTACAGCTTTCAAAATGGTGCTTTTGCCGGTGCCGGGGCCGCCGGTGATGATGGACAGGTCGTGCCGGAAGACCATCTCCACCCCCTCCTGCTGCCTGGGGGAGAGGGTAATGCCCAGCTTGCCCTTGACCCGCTCCATCACGGGGCCCAGCATGACCGGCTCCGGCGGGGCCAGGAGCATCTCCGCCACCTTGCGGGCGGTCTCGCTCTCCTGGGCAAACACATGGGGAAGATAGAGGTTGCCCTGTTTGGACACGACCACGTTCCCCACAACCATGTCATGCAGTTCCCGCTCCAGCTGGGGCCGCCGCAGCCGCCGGTCCAACTGGGGGATATTTTCGTTCAGCAGAACCAGGGCCTCGCCTAACAGCTTATCCGCCCCCAGGTAGAGGTGGCCGTCCTCCGTGCGAGATTTCTCCAGGGCGTAGAACAGGGCCCCCCGTATCCGCATGGGGTCGTGAAGGTCGCCGCCGGACTTGCATACAATGGCGTCCACTTTTTTGAAGCCAAAGCCGGAAACCTGGCAGAGCTGGTAGAAGCTCCTGCGCAGCAGGGCCGCCCCGTCCGAGCCGAAATGCCAGTAGATTTTCATGGCCGTCTTGGGGGTGAGCTTGAAGGGGGCCAGCACCATCATGATGTCCCGGACGGCCTTGCTCTCGGCGTACCCCGCCTTGATCTCCTCCAGCTTTTCCTCGGTGATGCCTTTGACCTCCAGCAAGCGTTCCGGCTGGCGCTCGATGACGTTAAGGGAGTCCGTGCCGAACCGCTGGACGATCTCCCCGGCGGTCTTGGGGCCGATGCCCTTCAGCAGCCCGGAGGACAGGTAGCCCAGGATGCCCTCGGTTGTGGGCGGCACCAGCTCATGCCAGCCGTCTACCTGGAACTGCGGGCCGTACTTGCCGTCCACCCATTTCCCGTCCAGCTCCATCTTGATGGCGTTTGTCCGGGGCAGGTCGTAACCCACCGCCACAAATCGGATCAAATGATCCGCGAACCTGTAGCTGTCCCGGGCGTTCTCCGGCACCATGGGGTCGGCGGTTTTCAGCCGGAGGACACAGTATTTCCCGGCCTCATTGTAGAACAGCGTCTTGTCATACGCCGCCACAATACTGCTCATGCCGCCACCTCCTGCGCCGCCGCTGACCCGGCGGTGAATTTCACGTTGAACGTCCGGCTCTCCGTCACCGTGGCGTACTGGTCGAAGATGTCCGGGTGGGCATCCTTCAGCCGCAGCAGGTCGTCCTTTAAGATGCTGACCCGCTGGCTTGGCTTCATGCTGACGGCATAGCTGCCACCTTCGCTGTCACAGGAGGCAGACCAACTGCCACCCATGTCGGTCACGATGCGGGCTTTCAGCAGCTCCATCTCCTTGTCCAGCGTTCTCGCGCTGGCGTTCAGAGCGCCCCGCTGCTCCCGCAGCTCCACAAAGCGGCGGACGTTCTCACACTGGGCATCGTTAAACGAGGCTGGGGGCAGATCCTTATAGGACGGGCCCATGCAGCGGCGCAGGCTCTCCAGCACCAATGCGCCGTTGTCCTCGATGTAAGGCGGCGGGGTATTGGCCTGGACGTGGTTCGTCCAGAAGTTTTCCTCCAGGGCGATGAGCTCCGCCTCGTAGTCCGGGTCGCGGTCGATGCTGCGGATGATCACGTCGTCCTCGCTGTTGCCGTAGAGGCAGCAGTAGTACACCCGGTCCAGGTCCATGACGGCCATGTAGTGCCGCCCCTGGGCCTCGTAATACTGGGGCACGATGGGTTTGCCGTCATACTCCCATTTATCCTTGGCGTTGTAGTTGGTGGTCTTGCACTCCAAGATGGCGGTTTTTCCGTCCACCATGGTCACCAGCCGGTCCACATCGGCCAGCATCCAGGGATGGTCCGGGTGCTGGAACATGACCGGCATGGGGCAGATCGCCAGCCCTGTCTTTTTGACAAAGATGCGGGCCACCAGGTCCTCCAGCAGGGTACCCATCTCCTTGGCCACCCAGTTCTGCTCGTCATCCTCCACACTCTGGCCCAGCTTGTCGTAGTACAGGTCTACTCCGGTGCGGAAGGGCGAGATGCCCAGCACCGCCGCCGCGTCGCTGCCGCCGATGCCCTTGCGCCGGAACGCAAGCCATTCCTCCCGGGACAGCCTATCGGTGGGCGTCAGCGCGTTAGGCGGATTTCTTTTCTGTTCGGGCAAAGCTCTCCACCCCCTTTCCGGGGATGGTCCCCCTGGGCTTGAGGGCCTGGAACTGCCTCCGGCCCGGTTTCATGGAGCCCATCCCGCCACGCGGGCGGCCTCCAGCCTTCCAAACTGCGTGATACTTCAATGTCCGATCTCCTTTCGTTTTTTGATTTATCCTCAAAGCCTTCCGGCGTTTGGGCAACAAAAAAAGCGGGAATGACGACCGGCATTACCGGCTCCCCACGCCTTCTGGTGTGGTTCAGTCATTCCCGCTTTATGCACCGGGGTGTGTCCCCTATGTTGAAAACAAAATCGCCAGCGGATGCCGCCGCAAATGGGCAGACTTCTCCCGCTGACGATGCGTACAAACCCGGAAAACGCCTCGCAGAACATCCCTGCTGTTTTTCCAACAGGGTCAGCACTTCCCGCAACGTGTGCAATGCGAAACCCTTCGCCCCCAGGCTCATGGTACTCAGCCTGCCCTCCCGCAAAGGAGAGGAAACGCACATAGAATCAATTACAGAAGAACAATACCACAATATCCTGCGTCTGTCAAGTGCATCTCGCTATATATTGTGCCGCAGAAAAATATTTTCAAAAATTTTCCGGCTGATGCAAAAAAATAAAAGCACTGCCTCTATTTATTATGTAGAACCCAATAAGCGGCCGAACCTTGACAAACGGCGCAAGCCCATACCCTGTCCCGGCAGTCATACAGGAGCGGTGGATAGTGTGCCTTTGTGCGCCCTCCGCAGAATCAGCGCACAGCGCGGCCTGAAAATACGCGGTCTGAAACGAGAGCGCAGGAAGTGGGCCGGGACAGTTCATAAAATTTTTGCTTGGCAACCGCAAACAGGTGTTGTATAATGTGCCTACCTGCTAATGGGACGGAAAGGAGGTACTTTGCACACCTGAATAGTTGCCAGGCTGCAAAAAGGAGTTTTTTTGATGGATCCTAAAACTTGCAGCAACTCCTGTCAGCGGACGTATACCGCTGAACAGGTGGCGGAAATCCTTGGTATCAGTATCCGCAAAGCGTATTACCTTTGCGAAAACACCAAAGACTTTAAGGTGGTTCGGCTCGGCAAGCGCTGCCTTCGCATCCACAAGGAATCGTTCGACCGCTGGTTGAACGGGGAGGAGGGCGTTAGCTGACCGCATCATAGAAAGGGATATCCACTATGGCAATGTATAAAATTCGGGGAAGTTCCCACAATGTCATTTATACCTATCGAACCTCTGACGGAAAATACAAACAGCAATGGGAGTCATATGACACAGAGTTGGAGGCGATCCAGCGCAAGGCCTACATAGATTTCCTCCAGAAAAACAAACGCCAGGATGATGTCAGGCTCGCGGTGGCAGAGTACAAGGAAAAGCGCAGCCCCGCAAAAGCAGTTTACAAAACTACGCCGGATTCCGGTGGTCAGTCTGCGGTTCAGCCAGAGGACAATACGCGTCGCACCTATGCCGAGTTCATTGATCGATTTCTTCCGTTCTACGCCCGCAAGCAGCGGTTTTCCCCTAACACCTACGACAGCTACGCCGGGAACCTGAAAAACCATATCCTGCCCTACTTCGGGGACTGCATCATGAGCAGGATCACAGCGGAGGACATTGACATCTTTCTTGACTACCTCAGTAAGAAACCCTGTAAGGGAAGCAAGAGCTACGGAAAAAAGGCCGAAGATGCTCCCAAACTCTCCTCCGCGACCATCAAGAAGTGCTACAACATTCTTATGCTTGGCTTTCCCACCGCAAAAAAGTGGCACTATGTGACGGAAATCCCAGATACCTCCGCTCCGGCTGAAAAGACAAAGAAGCGGAAAGCCTGGGAGCCCCAGCGTGTCTTTGATGTCATGACTAAAATTGAAGATGATCCCATCCTCCACCTGGCCGTCCACATGGCTTTCGTCTGCTCTCTCCGGGCCGGCGAAGTAGCTGGTATCCGCATCGACAGCATTGACTTCCACAACAGAAGTATGTGGATCACTCAGATCGTACAGAGAGTGTCAGACAAATCTCTGCATGAACTGCCGAAGGAAGAAATCATCAAGGTGTTTCCCAAAAAGCTGGCCACATCCACCAGCAGCCTGATTTTGAAGGGTCCCAAAACGGAGGGCAGCCGTCGTAAGCAGTATTTGACAACCCCGCTGCTCCAGGAGATCAGGCGGCGTTTAGACGCTATCAGCGCCAATAAGGAATTTCTCGGCCCGGAGTATCACGACTATGGGTTGCTGTTCTGCCAGCCGGACGGGACCCCTCTTGATCCAAAGTCTCTCGACAAATCCTTTAAGGAGCGGCAAACCGCCCTTCATATCGAGGATCAGATTGAGTTTCAGGGGCTTCGCAAATCGGGGCAGATGCACAAGGTTCGGCTGTCTAAGAACAACTACCAGCTCGTCGCGGAAAACAGCGGCCAATCTCCCGAAGTGCTCATGAGCAATTACAATGAAGCCCTGGAGTCGGAAAAGCGTACCCTATCGCTGTTAGTCGAAACCAGCTTTTATCCTAATGCCGCCCCAGTCTCCGATACACCGTCTGCCGCTGAGGCAAAGGTAGATGTGCTTCTGCAACAGCTCCAACAAGATCCCGTCCTGTCCCAACAGCTTTTGCAGAAGTTGCTCTCAAATGCGCTTGGTGCATCGTGAGGCGAAACTTTTTCCATTAGCAAAATCTTTAGCAAGCAGTAGTCAAACAGTAGCAGCTCCCAAAAGCTCAGGCCAATATTTTAAGCGAGAAAGTTCCAGAGGCAAAACAAAAAGCACTCAAACCGACAGGTTTAAGTGCTTAAAGTTGGAGCTGCTATCCAGATTTGAACTGGAGACCTCATCCTTACCAAGGATGCGCTCTACCAACTGAGCTATAGCAGCAAATGGCGACGCGGAAGGGACTTGAACCCTCGACCTCCGGCGTGACAGGCCGGCGTTCTAACCAACTGAACTACCGCGCCACATTTGGGACTCGCTTTGGTGGGAACAACAGGGCTCGAACCTGTGACTCCTTGCTTGTAAGACAAGTGCTCTCCCAGCTGAGCTATGCTCCCGTCGTTCCTCCGTTTGTCAGACGGCGAAAGTGATTATAACAAATGAAACCTCTCCTGTCAAGAGCTCATTTGAAAAAAGTTGGCGTTACTTGGCAGATGCCTCGTCCCGCAGGGCGCCCAGCTCTTGTGCATTGAAGCGGTATACCTCATCGCAGAACTGGCAGGTGAGCTCCGCGCCCCCTTGTTCCTTGATCAAAGCGTCCAGCTCAGCCCTTCCCAGGCTGATGAGGGCGCGGCTCACCCTCTCCCGGGTGCAGTAACAGCGGTATTCGATGGGGGAGGTCTCCAGCACTTCCAGATCAAATTCGCCCAGCACCTCCCGCAGCAGCCCCAAGGGGTCTGTTCCCGCGTCCAGCCGGGCGCTTACCGCCCCCAGGCGCGCCACGCCCCGCTCCACTGCGGACACCACGGTCTCGTCCGCGCCGGGCAGGAGCTGAATGAGGTAGCCTCCCGCCGCCTGTACTGTTTGGCTGGGCGCGATCAGCACACCCAAGGCACAGGCCGTTGGCACCTGCTCGCTCTCCACAAAATAGGCGGCTACGTCCTCGGCAATTTCGCCCCCAACCAGCTGGACTGATCCGATATAGGGCTCCTTGAGCCCCAAATCCCGGATAACGGTGAGCTCACCGTTACAGCCAACGGCGGCACCCACGTCCAGCTTGCCCTTTGCCTTCCGGGGTACATCCACGGCGGGGTTTTGTACATAGCCCCTCACATTGCCCCGGCTGTCGGACACGGCGGTGAGGGCCCCCAGGGGCCCGCCGCCCTTTACCCGCAGGGTAACGGCTCCTGCTTCCTCCTTCATGGCTGCTCCCATCATGGAGGCGGCCATGAGCAGGCGGCCCAGAGCGGCGGTTGCCACCGGCCAGCAGTCGTGGATTGCCCTGGCCCGCTCTACCGTGTCCCGGGCGGAGATAGCCATTGCCTTGACCGGGGCGTTTTTGGCGATGGCACGAACAATCTGATCCATAGCTACAGTTCCTTTCCTGCGGCAAAAAAGATCCGCTGCGCCTCTTCCCTGGGCGGACGCATGGTTTTATCGCCGTATACCTGAATGGTTTGAAAGCCCGCCTCCCGCAGGAAGCTATCTAGTTCCTCCGGGGTGTAGGCATACTCCTCGTGATATTCGCCGGCCCGGCTCCAGCTGCCGTCCCTCTCCCGGACGAACAGATCCAGCCCATAGCCGCACACCCGCCGTTTGTGGGAGTAATCTCCCCGCCAGACGCAGAACAGATCCTCGTCCTCGTCCAGATAGGTTTGGCCGTCTGCGCCTTCCAGGGCGGCGGGGGTTTTGACATCGAAGAGGAACAGTCCGCCGGGGGCCAGAGCCCGGTACACCCGCCGAAAGGTCCGCCGCAGGGCGGCTGGGCGGGTGACATAGTTGACGCTGTCCAGGCAGGAGATGACCGCGTCGGCGGGGGCGGGCAGGGTGAGGCGGGACATATCCTGGCACAAAAACAGCACATCCAGCCCCCGGCATTTCTGCTCCGCCATGGACAGCATATCCGGGGACAGGTCCAGGGCGGTCATCTGAAAGCCCCGTTCAGCCAGCTGCTTGGTCAGGCTGCCGGTGCCGCAGCCCAGTTCCGCCACCGCGCGGACAGGCCGCTTCCATTTTTGGAAGTGCCGCTCTACATAATCCGCCCAAGCGGCGTAGTCCACATCGGCGGTGAGCCGGTCATAGCACCGGGCCAGCGCGGTGTATGCGTTCGTCATTTCTTCAGCCGGGGCAGCACGGTTTTGTAACCGTCCGCACCGTATTGCAGCGCCCGGTTGACCCGGCTGATGGTGGCGCTGGACGCGCCGGTACGCTGAAGAATGTCGTTGTAGATGAAGCCCTGGTCCAAAAGCTGGGCCACCTCCATACGCTGGGCCAGGGCCTTCAGCTCGGCCACGGTGCACAGGTCCTGGAAGAAGGCGCGGCATTCCTCCTGATCCCGCAGGGCCAGGATGGCCTTAAACAGCAGGGTATTCTGCTCCACGCTCTCTTTTTGCATAGGGATCCCTCCCCAAATGATGTTACAGTGCCCCTATTCTAACACGCTGCTTTACGGAAGTAAAGAGAAAAACGGAAAAACCGCGAAAAGGGCTTGCGGACTGGGGAGAAGTCTATTATAATGAAACGGTCGGACGGATAAGGCAGACCAGCAAGACTGGCTGCGAATCCCGGCCGCAGAGGTATTTGAAATGGTAAAAGCGATTGTAGGGGCCAACTGGGGCGACGAGGGCAAGGGTAAGATCACCGACCTGCTGGCGGAGACCTCCGATGTGGTGGTGCGCTTCCAGGGGGGGGCCAACGCAGGCCACACCATCATTAACGACTACGGGCGCTTTGCCCTGCACATTCTGCCCTCCGGCATTTTCTATCCCCATATCACCAATGTCATCGGCAACGGGGTGGCCCTGGACGTGGCCAAGCTGGCAGCTGAGCTGAAGGACGTGACCGGCCAGGGTGTGCCGGCCCCCAACCTCATCGTGTCCGAGCGGGCCCAGCTGCTCATGCCCTACCATGTCCTTCAGGACGCCTATGAGGAGGAGCGGCTGGGGGGGAAGGCTTTTGGCTCCACCAAGAGCGGCATCGCTCCCTTTTACTCCGATAAGTACGCTAAGACGGGCATCCAGGTATGCGACCTTTTTGACGAAAACCGGCTGTGGGAGCGGCTCAGCCGCGCTGTGGAGGTGAAAAACATCCTCTTCGAGCACCTGTACCACAAGCCCGCTTTGGATGCAAAGGCGCTGTACGACCAGCTTTTGGACAGCCGGGAGCTGATCCGGCCCTATGTGGGCGATGCGGTGGGCTTTCTCCATCGGTCGCTGAAGGACGGCAGGACGGTGCTGCTGGAGGGGCAGCTGGGCTCCATGAAGGACCCGGACCTGGGCATTTTCCCCATGACTACCTCGTCCCACACCCTGGCGGGATACGGCTGCGTAGGGGCCCCGGTGCCCCCCACCGCCGTCCGGGATGTGATCTGCGTCACGAAGGCGTATTCCTCCAGCGTGGGCTCCAACACCGAGCCCTTTGTCAGCGAACTCACCGGCCCCGAGGGGGATGAGCTGCGCCGCCGGGGGGGCGACAAGGGGGAGTTTGGCGCGACAACGGGCCGCCCCCGCCGGGTGGGCTGGTTCGACGCAGTGGCCACCAAGTACGGCTGCATGGTGCAGGGGGCCACGGAAGTGGCGCTGACCTGTTTGGATGTGATGGGCTACCTGGATGAGATTAAGGTGTGCGTGGGCTATGAGATTGATGGGGAGGTCACCGACCAGTTCCCCACCACCCCCAGGCTTATGCGGGCCAAGCCGGTGTTTGAGACCCTGCCCGGCTGGGGGAGCGACGTGCGGGGTACCACCGATTACAATGCGCTGCCCGCCAACGCCAAAGGCTATGTGGAGTTTTTGGAAAAGCACATCGGGGTGCCCATTACCATCGTGTCCACTGGGCCCAAGCGCCACGAAATTGCGCTGCGTCCTGCCGCCGCCGTATGAAGGGGACGTGGGGAGCAAGCACTTTATAAGCTGCGGATGATGCCGGGTGACGGCTTTTGAAGGGTGGCCCAGCGGCAATAGGCATATGCCCAGGAAAAGATAGGAAGAAGCGGCGCCCGCCCAATGGGACGGACGCCGCTTTGTTTTATTAAACATAAAGTAGATATTGACTTTAATAATATTTATGTTATAATGAATTTTATATAAGGCGGTGGTTTGATGGACGCATTGCCGAGTTGGATGGCCGGCTTGGAGGAGGAGGATGCGGCTTTTATTAAAAAGTTTGTCCTTGCCTCCGGCTCACTGAAGGAAATGGCGGGCCTGTACGGCGTCAGTTATCCCACGGTGCGGCTGCGGCTGGACCGGCTGATTCAAAAAATACAGTTGACCGAAAAAGCGGAAGCCGACCCTTATGTGGCGCTGGTGAAGCGGCTGGCGGTGGATGACAGACTGGATTTTGACACTGCCAAGCTGCTGCTCAGCGAATACCGAAAGATGAAGGAGGCGTTTTGATGTTTCGGTCTGGATTTCATTTTGGCGACCCCAGCCTGCCGCTCTTCACGATGTATGGCGAGGAGATGCCGTTTTTCCTGGGCATCGGTGTGGTGCTGGTTGCGGCTGAGGCGTTACTTGCCCTCAAAAAGGACGCCCGGCTGGGACTGGTTCTGCCAGGGGCTTTCTTTGCTTGGGCGGCGGCCAAATGTGTGGTTCGGATGATACGTTGGAGCCCGGTGATGTCTGATCTGTGGTTTGCGCTGTGGGTAGAAAATATCCCGACAGCGATTCTGCTGGTGGCGTACGCCATATGCCGGATCTGGCGCAGGATACACTCCCTCCGGCAGGCGGACAAGAGCCGTTTGCTGGACAAGACCCGTATTGAGGATCTGTGAGAACGGGGGGCGGCAGGGGAATCCCTGCCGCCTCTTGCTTTGGGTAAGCCTTTTCGCCGGGTGCGGCAATCCTCCTCCACATATTGGGGGGCCTCTGCGCATATACATCTTCCTGTGAGAGACCACAACGGGGAGTGTTGTTTTTGTGAAGGGGAACATGGAAGAGCGCGCCCAGGAGCTGGCGCTGTACATCATTGAGAACAAAACTACCGTCCGGGCCGCCGCCAACCGCTTCGGTATCAGCAAATCCACCGTACATAAGGACCTGAGCGAACGTCTGCCCGTTATCAACCAGGGGCTGTACCAGCAGGTGAAAACGATCCTGAACGAGAATAAAGCGGAACGCCACATCCGGGGCGGCATCGCCACCAGAAAAAAGTACAAAGGGGAATAGCAAAAGGGCGGGCCTTTTCAAAGGCCCGCCCTTTGAGCGTCAAAGCGGAAATTTTAGTTGTGGCAGCCGTGATGGCCGCGGGGGGAGGCGGCGCGGTAGGCCGGGCAGCTACCGTCGCACCAGCCGCTGGCATGATTGCTGCCGCAGTAGGTGATGCCGTTGTGGTCGTGACGCCCGGTGAGGGTGCAACCCTCCACGTCGCACAGGGCCAGGCAGGCCCCGTCACAGTAACCGGCATCGTGGCAGTTGCCGCAGTAGGCTACGCCATCGTGAGTGTGGCGCCCGGCCAGCTCACAGCCCTCCACCTGGCACAGGGGGGCGCAGGAGCCGTCGCACAGGCTGCCGCCGTGGGTATGGCCGCAATACAGAGATTGGCTGTGATAGTGCCAGCCGGCGGCGGTACATTCCGCCACCGCGCAGGGCTGGGCAGTGCGGCGGGCGGCCCGTCCGTGGCAGCCGCCATGGGCGAAGGCAGCGGGAACCAGCAGGGACACGGCACAAACAGCCGCAGCAGCGGAAATCAAGAGCCTTCTCAGAGACATGATGGTTCTACCTCCAAAAAATTTTGTTCCATGGTCAGTGATATGGCTATCACTGATATTAGTATAGCGCCGCCGGGTAGGGAATGCAAGACCTTTCCAAAAATTTTGCGGCTCATACCCCGGCGTCTGCGCGGGCGGACACGGTTACGTCGTTGATCCACTTGCCGCTGAGGAACCGGCGGATGCCTAAAATGCCCTTGACCAGGTTTTCGCTCATCATGGACAGGTATACCCAGAATATGCCAGCCTTGAACACCAGCCCCGACAGCACCGCCAAGGGCAGCGCCACCACCCACAAGGGGGTGAGGTCGATGAGGGTGGCCATGCGCACGTCTCCTCCGCCCCGGAGCACCCCCACGATATTGGTGCATTCAAAGGAGCGCAGGGGCATCATGGTAAACACCACGGTAAGCATCATGGTGCAGATATCCCCTGCGGCGGAGGACAGGCCGAACAGCGGGTAGAGCACCGGGATCACAAACCAGTGGAGAAGCCCAAGGAACAAGAGCCCGGCCCCCAGCCCGAACAGGAAGGCCAGCGCGTTGAGCAGCGCCCCCAGGGAGTACACCCGGTCGGCGCGGCCCGAGCCGATCTCCTGGCCGATGAGGATGGCGGCGGTGCCCGAGATGGCGAACACTCCCACGGTGCACAGGTTGGTGATGTTTCCGGCGATGGCGTATGCGGCCAGAATTTCCTGAGAGCCCTCCATATGGCCCATGATGGTGGGGAACAGGGAGGTGCCCAGCCCCCAGAAGGTCTCATTGCACATTACGGGGGTGGAGAAGCGGATAAAACGCCGGGTCATCTCTCCGCCGGGCCGGAAGAGCAGGGCGGGGGAGAGCTTGAACTGTTTGTCCAGAACCGCCCAGCCCACGGCGATGGAGCAGGACAGAACCCGGGCCAGCAGGGTGGCCAGTGCCGCGCCCTGCTCCGCCAGCCGGGGCGCGCCCAGGTTGCCGAAGATGAACATCCAGTTGAGAAAGGTGTTGCTGGCCATGGAGGCGCCCAGAATCACCAGCCCACGGCTGGGATTGCCCATGGCCCGGTGGACGCCGATGTAGACCTGGACAAAGCTGTCGAAGAGGTAGGACCAGCCCACGATGCGGGCGTACCGGGCGGCGGTGGCCACCACGGCGGCGTCGGTGCCGAACAGCCCCATGAACTGGGTGGGCAGGAAGCCCATGATGAGAGCGAAGGTGAGGCCGATGGCCCCGGCGGCGTACATGCCGATACCCATCACCCGGTTGATGGCCCCCATGTCCCCCTTGCCCCGGTACTGGCTGATGAGGACGGAGGAGCCGCTCTGGATGCCGAACATCATCAGCTGCACCACAAACACTGGGATATTGGCCAGGGTCACCCCGGCCAGCGGGCCCTCCCCCATGGTGCCCACCATAAAGGTGTCCACCAGCCCCAGGGAGTTGGTGATGAGGTTTTGCAGCAGAATGGGCAGGGCCAGGGAGATCAGCCTGGGGTAAAAGCCCGGCTCCCGCCGGAATAGCTTGAACATGACGATTAATGCTCCTTTGCTTGATTTATGAAAGGGTGGTGAAGAGGGTATCCGCCGCGTTTTTTAGGGCGGCTGCCAGTGCATCTGCCTCCTCCCGGGTGGAGCCCGGCGAGAAGGACAGCCGAAGGGCCCCGTCCAGCCAGGGCTTTGGCAGGTTCATGGCGGCAAACACGTGGCTGGGCCTGCCCTTGTGGCAGGCGGAGCCGGAGGAGACGCACACGCCCTGATCGCCCAGCACCCGGACCACCACTTCGCTTTTGTAGCCGGGCAGGGTGATGGCACAGATGTGGGGGGCGTCGCCCTGGGAGATGACCTCCAGCCGGGGCAGGGCTTCCTTTAATTTGGAGAGGGCGTATTCCTTGATGGCGGCAGTGCGCTCCAGCCGGGCGGAGTCCGCTGAAACGGCACGGACGGCGGCGGAAAAGGCGGCGATCTGTGCCGTGGCCTCGGTGCCCGAGCGCAGGCCCTCCTCCTGTCCGCCCCCGGTGAGCAGGGGGCGCAGCCGCACGCCCTTTTTGATATACAGCGCCCCAATCCCCTTGGGTGCGCCAATTTTATGGCCGCTGACGGCCACCAGATCCGCTCCCAGTCTCGCCAGGGGTTCCGGCGTCTTCAAAAAGCCCTGCACCGCGTCGCAGTGGAACAGGATGGCCGGGTCGAAGGCTTTCACAGCCCTCACGCAGTCCGCCACGGGGAGGATCACGCCGGTCTCGTTGTTTACCAGCATCATGGACACCAGAGCGGTGTCCGGCCGCAGGGCGGCGGCCAGTTGCCCCGCGCCGATGCGCCCGGCCCGGTCCGGCTTTAAGTACGTGACCTCGTATCCCTGCCGTTCCAGATCCTTGCAGGTCTCCAGCACGGCGGCGTGCTCAATAGCGGTAGTGACGATGTGCTTTCCCCGGCGGCGGTTCAGCTCCACCCCCCGCCGGAGCGCCCAGTTGTCGCTCTCGGTGCCGCAGGAGGTGAAGAACAATTCGGCGGGGGAGCAGCCAACCGCTGCGGCTGCCGTCTCCCGCCCTTCCTTCACCTGCTGGGCGGCCTGCCGGGCGTACCCATACCGGGAGGAGGGATTGCCGAACTGCCCCAGGGCATCCACCATGGCCTCCACGGCCTCCGGGCGCACCGGGGTGGTGGCGGCGTAGTCAAAATAGATGAGTTTGTCCATGGCGTTTCCCTCCTGAGCCTTTGCAGTCCTTGTATTGTAATGGTTTGCGCCCCAAAAGTCAACGGGGGATTGACAAGAAGGGGAGGGGAGGTATATGATTCCTTCACCATATAAAAAAGGAGCTGTTTGCTATGATCCCTACCCCCGAACAGGCATGGGAGCTTTTGTGTGAATTCAACGAGGGCGATTTCCACCGCAGGCATGGCCGCACCGTGGGCGATGTGATGCGCTGGTTCGCTCAGGAGCTGGGCTTTGGTGAGGAGGCCGGCGTCTGGGAGGCGGTGGGCATCCTTCACGACCTGGATTTCGAGCAGTGGCCCGAGGAGCACTGCGTCAAGAGCCAGGAGCTGATGCGCCAGCGGGGTGTGGATGAGGCCGTCGTCCGCGCCACCGCCAGCCACGGCTATGGGGAGTGCGTGGACATTGCGCCGGAGAGCCAGATGGAGAAGGTGCTCTTTGCCGTGGACGAGCTGACGGGGCTGATTGGCGCTGTGGCCCTTATGCGCCCCTCCAAGAGCGTGTCGGATCTGGAGGTCAAGTCGGTGAAAAAGAAGTATAAGGATAAACGGTTTGCCGCCGGGTGCTCCCGGGAGGTAATCGAGCGGGGCGCCGCCATGCTGGGCTGGGAGCTGGATGAGCTTATTGAAAAGACCATTCTGGCCATGCGCGCCAGCCCTAACGTGGACTGATGGAGCCCATCGCCCACATCTGCACCGACTTTGCTTCCAAGTTCGGCGTGCCCCGGCAGGCGGGGCTGGTGGAGCAGCTGCGCGCTGTGGTGGTGCTTGAGCCGCCCTATCGGGCCGCCGAGGTACTGCGGGGCATTGAGGGATTCTCCCACCTGTGGCTGATCTGGGAGTTCTCCGAGAACCGGGACAGGGGGTGGTCCCCCACGGTGCGTCCTCCCAGGCTGGGAGGGAACAGGCGGCTGGGAGTGTTCGCCACGCGATCCCCCTTCCGGCCCAACCCCATCGGGCTGTCCTGCGTGGGGTTGGAGGGGGTGGAGTGGGACACGGCCCAGGGGCCGGTGCTCCACGTGTCCGGGGCGGATCTGGTAGACGGCACTCCTATCCTGGATATCAAGCCCTACATCCCTTATGCCGACTGCCATCCCGAGGCGGTGGGCGGCTTTGCCGGGGACGCGCCGGAGGGCGGGCTGGTTGTGGAGTGCCCGCCGGAGCTGCTCACGCGGGTGCCGGAGAGCAGCCGGGCGGCGCTGCTTGGGGTGCTGGCACAGGACCCCCGTCCCTCCTACCAGGACAACCCTGGGCGGGTGTACGGCTTCGGATTTGCCGGGCTGGAGGTGCGCTTTGCCGTTCGGGAGGGTGTGCTGACGGTGACGGATATTGGGCCGTCCCGGCTGTAACAGGAGGGGCCGCCCCCGCCGTACCGGCGGGGGCGGCCTTAAAATAAAGGAAGGAAGTCTGCGGAAGAGGAGGACAACGCCATGACGGAGGTATATGCGGCGGCGGGAGAAGACGGGCGGCTGTTGGCCTGGCCGCTGCTGGCCGCAGCGGCGCGGCAGCGCTGGGGGTGGACGGCTCTGCCCCCGGTGGAGCGCTCCCCCCGGGGCAAGCCCTTGTTCGCCGGGGAAGGGGAGCGGTGGTTTTCCCTGTCCCACAGCGGGGGGCTGGCGCTGTGCGCTGTGTCCGACGCCCCGGTGGGGGTGGATGTGGAGGTGGTCCGATCCCGCCGGACAGCCCTGCCCGGCTATGTCCTGGGCGCGGAAGAACTGGAGGAGTTTGACGGCAGCTGGGAGGACTTTTACCGGCTGTGGACCCGGAAGGAGAGCTGGTGCAAGCGGGAGGATATCCCCCTCTATCCCCCCAGGGAGGTGGTTCCGCCGCCCGGCTGCTGTGGGAGCTTTGCCGGGGAGGGCTGGCGGGGGGCGGTGTGCTGCCACGGCGTCCCCCCGGACAGGGTGGTTTGGCTGGCCCCGGAGGAACTGCCGGAGCAGGGAAGGGCTTAATGGATTCTTAAAGAAAACCCCACCAAAACATAAGGGGTATCCGTGTTGAAATTGAAGATTTGTCCTCTATAATCGGTAGTGTCAAGAGGCAGGCCGCGATGTTCCATTGGAACCGGGCAAAAGCGCCGGTCGGCTTTCGTGGAAAGAGGAGGAATCTTCATGAACATTCTGATTTTGACAGGTAAGTTCGGTATGGGCCACCTGTCCGCCGCCAACGCCCTGCGGGAGCAGCTGGGGCAGGACGGGCACCACGCCGATGTTGTAGACCTGTTTGAATACGCCGCCCCCGAGCTGGCCCCCGCCATGTACTGGTGGTTTAACGTGCTTGTGACCTACGGCGGGGTGTTTTATAACATTTATCACGACCTGACGGTAAACGACTCCGGTGAGGGCCGGGGGGACAATCTGCTGGGCGGGCTGGACCGGCTGCTGGATGAGTATGCGCCCGACGTGGTGGTGTCCACCCACCCGATCTGCTCCGCCGCTATGGCGAAGTATAAGGAGGAGGGGCCGTCGGACATCCCCATGGTCACCTGCGTCACCGATGTGACCTGCCATAGCGAGTGGCTCCACCCCGGCACCGACTGCTACCTGGTGGCGGAGGAATCCGTCCGGCAGGGGTTTATCGCCAAGGGTGCGGACCCGGACACCGTGGTGGTGTCCGGTATCCCCGTCAGCGGGCGGTTCCAACCCGCCCGCAAGGACTGTTCAAAACAGCGGGAGCTGCTCATCATGGGGGGCGGTCTGGGGCTGATGCCCCGGCGGGACAGCTTTTATCAGGCGCTCAACGCCCTGCCCGGGGTGCACACCACTATCCTCACCGGGCGCAACGACAAGCTGTTCCAGCGCCTCAACGGTAGGTATGAGAACATTGAGGCCGTTCCCTTCACCTCCCAGGTGGACAAGTACATGGCCCGGGCCAGCCTGATGCTGTCCAAGCCGGGCGGCATTACCTGCTTTGAGGCCATCGCCGCCCGGCTGCCCATCCTGGCCTGGCAGCCCTTCCTGAAGCAGGAGCAGGAGAACGCTAACTTCCTGGTGCGCCGGGGCATGGCCCGCATCGCGGCCAAGGAGGAGAGCGCCTGCCTTGCCGCCATCCGGGAGACCATCTGCGACGGCGAAGCCCTGTCCGCCATGGAGCGGGCCATGGACGATATGGCCGCCGACATCAGCCGTACCGCCGCGTGCGCCGTGGTGCGTTCGTTGAGCCGGGAGGGGAGGGTATGCGCGTGAAAATCCAATGGAAAAATATTGCCTGTACGGGGGCGGTGTGTGCCCTGCTGGCTTGGACGGTATACACCATCTTTCAGCAGCAGACCCCGGGACAGCTGGCCGCTGCCCTGCTCAGCGCCGACTGGCGCATTTTGCTGCTGGGCGTGCCGCTGATGGCGCTGTTCGTGTGCTGTGAGGCTAAAGCCACCCATTCCATCCTCCGCGCTTTGGGCAGCGCCCAGCCCTTCCGCCGGTGCGCATATTACTCCTGTGTGGGCTTCTTTTTCAGCACCATCACCCCGTCCGCCACCGGCGGCCAGCCCGCCCAGGTGGTGGCCATGGGCAAGGATGGCACCCCCGCCGCCACCGGCGCGCTGGACATGCTGCTGGTCACCATCGGTTACAACACGGCGGCCATGGGCTGGGGGATTTTTGCTTTGACCGCCGCAGGGGGTCTTACCGAGCGGCTGGGCGGTCAGGTAGGGCTGCTGCTGGGCTTCGGACTGGCGGTGTTCGCCGTGCTGGACGTTGCCATGTTTCTCTTCCTGTTCCTCCCCGGCCCCACCCGACGGCTGCTGTACGGCTGTATTGCCCTGGGGGCCAAGATATGGCCTGCCCTGGACAAATCCGGGCTGGAGGCCAGGGCGGACGAGCACCTGGCGGAGTACCGCCGGGGGGCGGGGCTCATCCGACGCTCCCCGCTGCTGCTGGTGGAGGTGGTGGGGCTCAGCGCTCTTCAGCTGGCCTGCTCCTACGCCATGCCCTATGTAGTCTATCGGGCCTTTGGTTTGTCTGGCTTCTCCCTGTGGGAGGTGATGGCCCTCCAGGCTCTGTGTGCTATTGCTGTGGGATATCTGCCTCTGCCGGGATCCGCCGGGGCGGCAGAAAATGTGTTCCTTCGGGGCTTCCTGCTGGTGTATGGCCAGGGGTTGGTGGCCCCTGCCATGATTCTCAGCCGGACGCTGAACTGCTATCTGGTGCTCATCGCCACCGCCATTGTGCTGGCTGCGGGCCGGGGGCTGCGCCGGAGAAAAGAGTCCGTCCAAAAGGGCGGACAGCCGGATGCGCTCCGTCTGACAGAGCGGGTGAAAAAGGCGGTGCCAGTGGAGGGGGCACAGTGAAACAGTGAAGTCCTTCGATGCCGAGGCGTGGGCCATTCGTATGAGTGAGAAAGGTGGAGGTGGAGAAGCTGTTTCCCCAGGAGGACGGACTGAAAACAAAGTCTGCCCGTCTGGATGAGCTGAACATTCTGTTAAACCTGGATAGCCGGAAGAGCGAGATGGTGGACGGGGACGTGGGGGAGGAAGCAGGGATGCCTCCCACCCGTGACGGCCGGCTGGACCGGTAAGCGTCTGCCGCACTGGTGACCGCGAAGTATAACGGGGCGGTTCTGGCTGAATGCCAGAACCGCCCATTTGATACTATTCGTTTCAACCCGGTCATGCAAAGAGAATGATTGCAAAGGGGAAGCGAACCGCCCTGCTGAACGACAAATTCAGCAGGGCGGTTTTACTTGCTCTATTTCTCTTTCCTCCAAGGAACATGGTGGTCAAACCGTTTGCTGTCATCACAGTTATGGCAATGTCCCTAACTGCGGGATGTTTTTAATGCGGTTATGCCATAAGATCAAGCCGGGGGATGAGAAGCGCCTTCTCCAGAGGATAAACCTCCACCAGTAGCTTGGCGATGGCGGCGCGGTCAATGTAGTCCTTGGGGGAGAGCAGGCCGTTGCTGCCGCCCACGATATTCAGTGCTACCAGGGTCTGAACATGGGGGGAGGCCCAGTCGCTCACCAGGGCGGCATCGGGGAACTGGGATAGGTCGCAGCTCTGAGAGGAGGCCAGGATGCGGCCAAGGATGGTCATGGTCTCCTCCCGGGTGACGTAGCCGTTCACATTGGCGTACAGCACTCCGTTTTCATTGCTGCCCTTGAGCACGCCCAGGGTATACATGGCTTGGACATAGTTCTGGGCCCAGTTGGGGATGTCCGTGTTGTCGGCGAAGGGGAGTTCAACCGTGTAGTAGGCCGATTCGTCCACCCCCAGCACCCGGGTGATGAAGGCCAGCAGCTCCGCCCGGGTGAGCCTGTCCTGGGGCTTAAACAGGGCGGTGCCGTCCTCCTGGCCGTAGCCGGTGGTCAGCCCCAGCTTGTACAGCCGGGTCACATAATCGGCGCTCCAGTGGCCCGCCATGTCGGTGAAGGGGTCGCCCCGGTCCACTTGGACGGGGATGGAGACGGTGACCCCGCCGGCGGTGACAGTGATATTTCCCTGGCCGTTGGCGGTGCCTGCGGTGAAGCGGCCTTCGGTGTCGATAGCGCCCACGGCGGGATCGGCTGCCCAGGTAATATCGTCCGCGTCCATGGCCACAGGCAGGTTATACCAGACGCCGGATGCGGTGAGCTCCACCTGCTCTCCCGGCTCCAGGTTCAGGGAGTCCACCTTGGCGGAGGAGTCCTTCCGGGTGACGTTGAGGGCGGACAGCTTATCCACTACCTCTACGGATAGGGGGGAGCCAGGCCCGGCGGAGACGGTATAGCTGCCCGGAAGCTGCCCCGCGGTATATACCGCTCCGCTTTCAGTGCCGAAAACGGAGCCGCCGGTGGCATTCCAGCTGAGGAATTGACCTGAGACGGGCCGTCCCGCGCTGTCATAGGGGACGGCGGTAACGTTCAGGCTGGCCCCCGTCAGCACCACTCGGGTTTGGGCGTTGACATAAGCGCCGGGGGTGAACAGGGACTCGCCCGCGCGGCTGACCAGGGCAATGGTGTTGTTGATCTTCCGATTGGCGGTGGAAGGCTTGTTTACCACCTCAAAGCCGCCGCCGGGCAGGGTGGCCCCCAGCGTGGTGGAGCCGCCGCCGTCCAGCGCCACGGCAGATACGCAGCCCAGCTCCTGGAGCCGCTGGGCAACCTGGGTATAGGTGGCCCCCACGGAATAACCGCCCTGGCGGCCGTCTATGGTGTAAAAGACCGCCGTGCCGTCGCCCTTGAGGCCGACTGCGGTGTAGGGGTTGGCGGAGGTGGGCAGGCCGTCTGTGAGCTGCCCGTCCCGCAGCAGGGTGTACAGGCCGCTGATACCGTATACCGCCTGGTCCCACTGCTCGCTTGCACCGCCTACGGCTATGGATACCTGCGTGCCCGGGACCAGCTCCCGCAGGGCGGAGAGCAGCTCGGGGTTATTCCGATCCTCTGCGTAGAGCATATAGCAGCCCTCGGGAAGAATGCCGTTGAAGATGGTCTGGTCCTGAACGGCGTCGGCGACAGACACCACCTCCAGAGTGAGGGTGCGGTTCATTCTCATCTGTTCGCCGTTCACAGGCCGCAGGATGGCGGATACGCAGGGCCCGCCGCTGGTGACCTTGGAGGAGAAGTCCTGATTATACAGGTACAGCTTGTCCAAATAATTGTTATTGCGGTAGGCGTTGAAACCGGCGATGGGGAACACCCGCTGCATACCGTCAAAACCCGTCCAGGCGGCGGAGACGGTGGGCTTGCTCTCGTCAATGAACACCCGCCCGTCGGCCGTGAAGCCCAGCAAGGTATAGTTGGCCACGTCCAGGGCGCGGAGCACCCCATCGGTCATGAGCATTCCCACGATAGTGCCGTCGGCGTTGAAAAAGCCGCCGTTGATGGCGGCGGCCACCCGCCAGCCCTGGGCCTCCAGCTGGGCGGCGGCGCTGTGCACCGTGTTGGTGCTGGCCACATAGGAACCGCTGAATACCATGGGGGTCAGCGTGGAGTTGGGGGTGTATGTAACATAATGCTCTGTGCGCAGATCGGCCTTAGAGGCAGACCACAGGCTCTGGCTGGTCAGGGCGGCGCCCGGGCCAAGCTCCACCGTGCGCTGGGTGAGCTCGGTGCCCAGCGCCCAAGAGGCGCTGGCGGGGGCGCACAGCGCTGCGGCGAGGGCGGCGGCCAGAACCAGCGCTGCGCACCGTCTGGAATGTTTTTTCATGAGTTCCTCCTGTCTGCGGGTGGGGTTTCGCGTGTGTTTGGATCAAAGGATTACATGTTATGTTAACACAGGACGCTTTATTTGTAAATGGGAGATTTTGCTCAAGCGGCTTGACAGGTGTGATATAATACGTTAATTCACATAATGCCCGCCGGGCATGAACAAGTATGCATGATGGGTATTTGCCATTTTGCGCGGTGTGGATTATAATCACGCTGTTGTTTCAAGCAATTGACTGAACGTATTGGATGGAGAGGAGTGTGCGCCTGTGTTCGAAAATATGCTTCGCAGCTTTCCGCTGCTGGAGATCCTGGTGGACTCCTTCCCCAAAATACTCATTCCGGGGCTGAGCGTGACCATTCCGCTGACAGCCATCTCCTTTACCTTTGCCATGATCATCGCCGTGGCGGCGGCTATGGCCCAATTTGCCCGGGTACCGGTGGTTACCCAGCTGTGCCGGTTCTACATCTGGATTTTCCGGGGGACGCCGCTGCTGGTGCAGCTGTTTGTGGTGTTCTATGGACTGCCCAAGGTAGGGGTGCGCATCGAGCCGTTCCCGGCGGCGGTAATTGTGTTTTCCCTCAACGAGGGGGCCTACTGTGCGGAGACCGTCCGTGCCGCGCTGGAAGCGGTGCCTGTCGGTCAGCTGGAGGCGGGGCTGTGCGCCGGGCTGAGCTATTTGCAGACCATGCGCCGCATTGTGCTGCCCCAGGCTATGCGCACCGCCTTTCCGCCGCTGTCCAATTCGCTGATCGCCATGGTCAAGGATACCTCGCTGGCGGCCAACATCACAGTGGTGGAGATGTTCCGGGCTGCGGAGCAGATTAACGCCCGGGTTTATGAGCCGCTGGCGCTGTACATAGAGGTGGGTATGATCTATCTGCTGTTTTCAACCGCACTCACCTGGCTGCAGCGGGTGGGGGAACGGAAGCTGAGCGCCTATGAGAGCCGGGAGGGGTGAGCGGTGGTACTGGAAGTGAACAACGTGCGCAAGGCCTTTGGGCGGACCCAGGTGCTCAAGGGAGTGGATCTGCGGGTAAACAAGGGGGACGTGGTGGCCATACTGGGCCCCAGCGGCTCAGGAAAGACCACCCTGCTGCGGTGCCTGAACTTTCTGGAGCGGGCAGACGAGGGGACGCTGCGCTTTGGCGGCGAGGAATTCCAACTGGGCCGTGTATCCCAAAAGGATGTGGCGCGGCTGCGGAAACGGACTGCCTTTGTCTTTCAAAGCTATAATTTGTTTTTGAACAAGACCGCGCTGCAAAACGTGATGGAGGGGCTGACTGTGGCCCGGAGAATGCCGAAGGCCGAGGCGGAGGAGGTGGGCCGCAGGGCGCTTTCAAAGGTGGGTATGGCAAAGCATATGGACCATTACCCCAGCCAGCTGTCCGGCGGGCAACAGCAGCGGGTGGCCATCGCCCGGGCCATGGCGGTGGAGCCGGAGATCATCTACTTCGACGAGCCCACCTCCGCGCTGGATCCGGAGCTGACGGGGGAGGTGCTGGCGGTGATGCGCCAGCTGGCCGGCGAGGGTATGACCATGCTGGTGGTCACCCACGAGCTGGGCTTTGCCCGCACCGTGTCCAGCCAGACGGTGTTCATGGAGGGCGGCGCAGTGGTGGAGGCGAGAGCATCCCGGGAGGTCTTTGAGCACCCCAGGGAGGAGCGCACCCGCGCCTTCCTCCAGACGGATGGAAGAGCAGAAGGAAAGGACTGACGCATGATGGAAAAAGTCAAAAAAACCGGCCGGGGCCGGAACATTGCGGTGATCGTTCTGGCGGCGGTGATCGTGCTGGCCGTGGGGGCGCTGGCCTTTGCGGGCAATTATTTGTTCCGCTTCGCCCTGGACCCCCAGGCGGGGGGTATGCTCAGCGCCGAGGACCTGGACAACCTGGAACTGGAGGGGAAGTACGCCTGGTTCGCCGGACAAGCCGGGGACCGCTGGCTCACCAGCCACGACGGGCTGAAGCTCCACGCCCTGTACCTGCCCCATGAGGGCAGCCACCAATACGCCGTGGTCTGCCACGGCTACGGCTCTATCCCCCAGTACGAGGGCGGGGTCGCCGCGAAGTTTTACGAAATGGGGTACAGCGTCCTGGCCCCCGCCGCCCGGGCCCACGAGCGCAGCGAGGGCCGCTACGCCGGCATGGGCTGGCCGGAGCGGCGGGACATCGTGGCCTGGGTGGACGCCATCGTGGAGCAGGACCCCCAGGCGGAGGTGGTGCTGTTCGGCGTGTCCATGGGCGGGGCCACGGTGATGATGACCGCCGGGGAGGCCGACCTGTCCCCCAATGTGAAGTGCGTTATTGAGGACTGTGGGTACTCCTCCGTGTGGGACGAGTTCGCGGGGCAGCTGGAGGAGATGTTCGGCCTGCCCACCTTCCCGGTGCTGGACGCGGCCTCCCTGGTGACCCAGATCCGGGCGGGGTACGGGTTTAAAGAGGCGTCGGCGGCGGATCAGGTGGCAAAGACCAGCCTGCCCATCCTGTTCATCCACGGGGAGGAGGACGACTTCGTGCCCTATTGGATGCTGGACGTGGTGTATGACGCCTGTGCCAGCGCGGACAAGGAGCGGCTGTCCGTCCCCGGCGCGGGCCACGGGGAGGCCGCCAAGGAGGACCCGGAGCTGTACTGGGCCACGGTGGAGGCGTTTTTGGACAAATACATAAACTGAGAGAATTTTAACTGCGATAAAGGAGCAATTGAGCCATGAATTGGAAACGAGCTGTGGCGGCGGTGGCCGCCTGTACACTGTGCCTGGCCCCCTTGATGGGCTGTGCCCAGGAGAAGCCCCAGGATAGTGATCTGGGCGGCGATGTGTTGGCCGCCATCCAGGCCAAGGGGGAGATTACGGTGGCGATGGAGGGCACCTGGGCGCCCTGGACCTACCACGATGAGAGCGGCCGGCTGGTGGGCTATGACGTGGAGGTTGCCACGGCCATTGGGGAAAAGCTTGGGGTCAATGTGAACTTTGTGGAGGGCGAGTGGTCCGGGCTGCTGGCCGGGCTGGATTCCGGGCGGTATGATATCATGGTCAACGGCGTGGACATCGACGAGGATCGGCGGGAGAAGTATGAATTCTCCACGCCCTATGCCTATAACCGCACGGTGGTCATTGTCCGCGCCGACGATGACTCCATCCAGGATATGGAGGATCTGGCCGGGAAAAAGACGGCCAACACCCTCAACAGCACCTATGCCGCCGTGGGAGAGGCTTACGGCGCGCAGGTCACCGGCGTGGACGATTTCATTCAGACCATTGAGCTGCTGACCTCCGGCCGCATCGACGCCACCCTGAACGCCGAGGTGAGCTTTTACGACTACCTGAACGCCCACCCGGACGCCCCGGTGAGAATTGCCTGCACCGACCCGCAGGCCACGCAGGTGGCCATCCCCATGCGCAAGGGGGAGGATACCGCTGCCCTGCGGGAGGGCATCGACAAGGCGTTGGCGGAGCTGGCGCAGGAGGGCGTACTGACGGAGCTGTCCATCCAGTATTTTGGAATGGACATTTCCCAGGCCCAGTAAAAATTTTAGAGAGACAGGATATGCCTGTAAATAACAACCGGGGCCGCCATGGCGGCCCCGGTTGCTTTGGTTAATTCCCTCTGTCTCCGGCGATAAGGTGAGACATGTCGTATCTGCCCGGCGCGCCCACTCCGGCCAGGAACTTGGCAGCCTTCACTGCCCCGGCGGCGAATACCTCCCGGCTGGCGGCGCGGTGGGTGAGCTCAATCACCTCGTCCCGTCCGGCAAACACCACAGTATGGTCGCCCACAATGGTGCCCCCCCGCAGGGAGGAGATCCCGATTTCCCGCCGGTCCCGGGGTTTGCGGACACTGTGCCGGTCATAGGTGTACTCCGGCTCATAGGGCAGGGCGGAGGCGGCGGCATCCGCCAGCATCAGCGCGGTGCCGCTGGGGGCGTCCAGCTTGCGGCGGTGGTGGCGTTCCTCAATCTCCACATCGAAATCCTCCCCCAACAGGGCGGAAGTGCGGCGCACCAGATCCATCAGCACGTTGACGCCCAAGGACATATTGGCGGAGCGGAAGATGGGGATGGAGTGGGCGGCCTCGTCCACCTGGCCAAGCTGCTCGTCTGAGTAGCCGGTGGTAGCCAATACCGCGGGCAGCTTTCGCTCCAGGCAGAACTCCAGCAAGGGGCCCAAGGCAGCGGGATGGGAAAAGTCGATCACCGCGTCTGCCTCGACGCGGCAGGCGGAGGGGGTGGGGAACACAGGAAAGCCCTCCATGGGCTGCGCCAGCAGGTCAATGCCCGCCGCAATCTCCACGTCCGGGTCATTGGCACAGATGTCCGCCACCACCCGTCCCATATGGCCGCAGCAGCCGGAGATGATAATCTTTTGCATATAAACGGCTCCTTTGATATCACGCCCGGCCGGCTTGGAGAGCCGGTTCACGCAGCAGGCCCGCGCGTCCCATGGCGCGGCGCAGGATCTCCAGATTCTTCTCCGAGATATCGCACAGGGGCAGGCGGAGGGGCCCTGCCTCCATGCCCAGCAGGTTCATGGCCGCCTTGATCGGAATGGGATTGACCTCGGTAAACAGCGCGTCAATGAGGTCCATGTACTGGATTTGCAGCTGAGAGGCGGCGGCAAAGTCATTGTCCAGGCAAAGATGGCTCATGTTCACCATTACCTTGGGGACAATATTGGAGGCCACCGAGATAACCCCCTTGGCCCCCAGGGCCATCATGGGCACCACCTGGTCGTCATTGCCCGACCAGATGTAGAAGTCCTCCCCGCACAAAAACCGGGTGTGGGCCAGCAGGGAGAAATTTCCGCTGGCCTCCTTCACGCCGTTGATTTTGGGGTTTTCGGACAGCGCCTTGTAGGTTTCGGCGGTGAAGGAGACCCCGGTGCGGCTGGGTACATTGTAAAGGATGATGGGCAGCTCCACCCGGTCGGCGATGTACTCATAGTGCTTGATGAGCCCCGCCTGGCTGGCCTTGTTATAGTAGGGGGTGACATGGAGCAGGGCGTCCGCCCCGGAATCCTGGGCGTGCTGGGAGAGGTAGACGGCGGCAGAGGTGTCGTTGGACCCGGCCCCGGCGATTACCTTAACCCGGTGGTTAACCCGCTTCACACAGAATTCCACCGCGGCGATGTGTTCCCGGATGGACATGGTGGCGGACTCGCCGGTGGTGCCGCACACGCATACCGCGTCCACCCCGGCCTCAATCTGGGCGTCGATGAGCTTGCCAAAGGCGTCATAGTTGATGATGTTATTCTGGTCAAAGGGGGTGACCAGGGCGGGGCAGGAGCCGGTAAAGACGGGCGTTCTCATATTAGCAGCATCCTTTCAATAATGGCCGGCAGAAACAACGGGCTTCGGAATAGCCGGTCTTTGGCGTTGAGGAGAGGGAGAGAGAAAAATAGCTGTTAGGCCGTTCCGAGGGGGGCGGATCCAGCCTTGTCGATATACCCCTCGGCGCACAGCAGCTCGGCCAGCTCCACGCCGCCGCCCGCCGCGCCCCGCAGGGTATTGTGGGATAGGGAGACGAACTTGTAATCGTATTGGGCGTCCGGGCGCAGGCGGCCGATGGACACGGCCATACCGCCCTCCAGATCCCGGTCCAGGCGGGCCTGGGGCCGGTCAGGCTCTTCGAAGTAGTGCAGGAACTGCTTGGGGGCGGTGGGCAGATTCAGCTCCTGGGCGCGGCCGCGGAAATTGGCCCAGGTCTCCTTCATCTGTTCTATGGTGGGCTTGTTTTTAAAGGTGACAAAGGCTGCGGCGGTGTGGCCGTTGGACACGGGAACCCGCAGGCACTGGGCGGTGATGGAGGTTCCCTGGGCGTTGACGATGACGCCGTTTTCCACCCGGCCCCACACCTTCAAAGGCTCCTGCTCACTTTTTTCTTCCTCGCCGCCGATATAGGGAATCAGGTTATCCACCATCTCGGGCCAGGTGGCGAAGGTCTTGCCCGCGCCGGAGATGGCCTGATAGGTGCACACCAGTACCTTCTCCACGCCGAAGGAGCGCAGAGGGGACAGGGCGGGGACGTAACTCTGAATAGAGCAGTTGGACTTCACCGCGATGAAGCCCCGCTTGGCGCCCAAACGGGCCCGCTGGGCGTGAATGACCTCAATGTGCTCCGGGTTTACCTCGGGGATGACCATGGGGACATCGGGGGTCCAGCGGTGGGCGGAGTTATTGGATACCACCGGGCACTCGTGCCGGGCGTAGTCCTCCTCCAGTGCTTTGATCTCGTCCTTTTTCATATCCACGGCGGAGAACACGAAGTCCACCTTGGCTGTGATTTTCTCCACATCGTCCTGGGCGCTGAGAAGCACCAGGTCCTTGGCCGTGGCAGGGATGGGGGTGTCCATAGCCCAGCGGGGGCCCACCGCGTCCTCATACCGCTTGCCCGCGGAGCGGGGGCTGGCAGCCACTGCGGTGAGCTGGAACCAGGGGTGGTTTTCCAGCAGGGTGACAAACCGCTGGCCCACCATGCCGGTGGCGCCGATGATGCCGACTTTATACTTTTCCATGTCGTTTTGCCTCCTGAGCGACCCGCCGGGCCAATTTAGGGCTTGCGGCTGGTTGGCGGATACGCTATAATATGAATGTTGTCGAAAAAAGCCTGATATGCACACAGCTGCCATCAGGCGGTGCTATATACCACTATAACATTAACACGCTAAAGTGTCAATTTGGCGTTTCCATTGGAAGTGGAGAAATGGAGAACTCTATGAAGAGAAAATTCGTGCAAATTGCAGCGTTGTGCCTGTCTGCCGCCCTTTTGCTCACTGCGGCGGGGGGGAGCGCTTCCGCCGCCCCCGCCAGCGCCGGTGAGCGTATAATCCGGGTCGGCCTCCACTACGGTACCGGGGCCATAGAAGGGCTCAACTTTTTGAATGAGAAGGGGAGCGGCTACCGCTTCGGGTATTACGACGCCTCCAACCGCTTCGTGGAGCTGGGGTCCACCGGCCAGACCGCCATCTCCGTGGCAGAGACCATGAATGTATACTATGGCAGCTACGATGGCTGCACCAGCTATCATACGGCGGCCGTGTCCTCCATCGCGGTGGGAGAGTACCATTTGGAGCTGCCAGGGACCTACGGCTCCTTCGCCGAGGCCCAGGGGGCGGCGTCCGCATATCCGGGTGGGTTTGTGGCCTGCATCGGCGGTATGTATTACGCCAGGATCGGCAATTATACCACCAGGGACGGGGCGGTGTCGGCTCAATCCGCCCTGGCGGCCCAGGGGATTTATGCGGATCTGCGGGGAACCTCGGGGTTTGGGGTGAATGTGGTGGCCACCGGCACGAATACCATCCTGTTCCAGTATGACGACCTGGGCAGCGGCACCGGCTTGGGCATTGAGCCAATCTCGGTCAACGGGGAGAAGTGCGCCACCTGGAGCAAGGACTGCCTGTATAACGGCGGCTTCCGCTTCGAGCGCATCGGCGGCGGCAAGCTGACGGTGGTGAATATCCTGGGGCTGGAGGACTATGTGAAGGGTGTGGTGGCCAACGAGATGAGCGACAGCTGGCCTATCGAGGCGCTGAAGGCCCAGGCGGTGGCGGCGCGCAGCTATGCCCTCTCCCTGGGCAGCAAGCACAGCGCCCACCATTTTGACATCTGCTTCGATACCGACTGTCAGGCCTATTACGGCCGGGAGAAGGCCGGGGCCAACTCCGACGCGGCGGTGGACCAGACTGCCGGGCAGGTGTGCCTGTACAACGGTAAAGCGGCCCAGACCTTTTATTACTCCAGCAACGGCGGGGCCAGCGAGAGCGTCTCTATCGCCTGGGAGAGTAATCAGTCCCTCTACCCCTATCTGGTGGGGGTGGTGGACCCCTATGAGGCATCGCTGAACCTAAATAACAGCTGGACCCGCACCGTTTCCAGCTCGGAGCTGATATCCAAGGTGCTCATGGAGTATGCTGTCAACGGCCCCATTGTGTCGGCCGCCATCAGCTCCTACAGCCCCACCGGCAACCCCAAGACGGTGACCTTCACCGACAGCGCCGGCAGAAGCTACTCGGTGAGCACTTACAAAATGGTGCGCCGTCTGGGCCTGCGCTCCTACCGCTACGGCTTCGAGGGGAGCGGGTCCTCTCAGCCTGCGCCCACAGTCCCTTCGGAGGATATCTCCATCAACGGCACCGCCGGGGTGAGCGGTCTGTCCGGCCTGTACGCCATGGATGGAAATGGAAACCTGCTTCCTGTGCCCGGCGATGTATATGTGATTACCGACAGCGGGACATCCCAGCTAAGCCAGAGCGGCGGCTCGGATCAGGGACAGGGTTCCGGCCAGTGGGCCGCCTCCGCCACGGCGGTGAACGGCGCCATCACCTTTGCGGGCCGGGGCTGGGGGCATAACATCGGCATGAGCCAGTTCGGAGCCAAAGCCATGGCCGAGCAGGGGCATACTTACCAGCAGATTCTACAGTTCTACTATACTGGCATTACGGTGGGATATATGTGAAAACCTCAGATTTTTATTTTGACCTGCCCCCGGAGCTCATCGCCCAGACGCCCCTGGAGCAGAGGGACGCCTCCCGTCTGCTGGCGCTGGACAAGACGACGGGGGAGACCCGCCATCTGCATTTCTATGACCTGCCATCCCTGCTGCGGCCCGGGGACTGTCTGGTGCTCAATGACAGCCGGGTGCTGCCCGCCCGGCTCATCGGAAAGCGGGCGGGAGGCGGCGCCTGCGAGGTGCTGCTGCTCATAGACCGGGGAGACAAGGTGTGGGAATGCCTGGTCCGCCCCGGGAAAAAGCTGCGCACAGGGGCCAAGGTGACCTTTGGGGACGGGGAGCTGGCCGCCGAGGTTGTGGGCGAGGGGGCAGACGGAAACCGGCTGGTCCGATTTGACTACGAAGGGATTTTCTTGGAGACCCTGGAGCGGCTGGGCAGGATGCCCCTGCCCCCTTATATCAAGGCGGAGCTGGAGGACGGGGAGCGTTATCAGACGGTGTATTCCAAGGTGGTGGGCTCCGCCGCCGCGCCCACGGCGGGGTTGCATTTCACCCAGCCGCTGTTGGAACAAATCCAGGCCATGGGGGTGAAGGTGTGCTATGTGACCCTCCACGTGGGACTGGGCACCTTCCGGCCGGTGAAGGCGGAAAAACTGGACGAGCACGAGATGCACGCGGAGTACTGCGTTATCCCCCAGGAGACCGCCGATGTGGTGAACGAGACAAAGCGCCAGGGCGGGCGGGTTATCTGCGTGGGCACCACCTCCTGCCGAACCATTGAGAGCTGGGCGGCGGAGGGCGGTACGCTGGCAGCGTCGGCTGGATGGACCAAGATCTTTATCTACCCCGGATATCGGTTTAAGGTGCTGGATGGCCTGATTACCAACTTTCATCTGCCCGAATCCACCCTTATCATGCTGGTGTCCGCCCTGGCGGGACGGGAGCACGTGCTGTCGGCTTATGAGCAGGCAGTGGGGGAACGTTACCGCTTTTTCTCCTTTGGCGACGCCATGTTTATCTCGGACAGGATTGCCCCGCAGTAACAAACAGCCCCCGGGACCCTTTGGTCCCGGGGGCTTCCTGCTTGGCGGGCTTATGACGCTGGAGGGGACTGGGATCGGCGGGCGTCGTCGTACATGCGGCGGTAAGCGTCCCGGCGGCCCTCGCCAAAGGCGCGCTTGATCCGTGCCGCCGCACCGTCGTCCCGAAGCCTGGCGGTGAGCAGGGGGGAGAAGCGCTTCCCCTCCAGCTCCACGGCGGCCTGCACCGCCTCGTCAAAGGTCTTTTCCGCGCCCATGTAGATGGCGCTGCTGTGAGTGGTGGATTCAAGCCAGTCCACCAGGGCGATAACATCCACCATCTGCCGCTCGGGGCATTCCAGCCGCGTATAAGTGGATGGGGCGCTGTGGGAGCCGTCGTACCAGGCATGGTGGCCCAGGGCGGCGGCGGCATAGCGGCTGGTGGAGGGGCGGGAGGAGAGCAGCTCCACCCCGGCGATGGTGTGGAGCCGGGCCATCTCATACTCCTCGTCAAACCACTGCCGGGCCGTCTGGGAGTAGAGCTCAATCATGTTGATCTTTCCGGCGTCGTGGAAGGCGCCGCAGCCCATGGCGTAATCCAGCACCGCAGCCCGTTTTTCCGCGGGGTTCTTAATGGCGCGGATGAACGCAATATCATCGAAAAAGGTGGGTTCCTCGTCCATGATGAGGGCGCACAGCGCTCTTGCGCCCGCGCCCACCACGTTGGAGTGGACATAGACCTCGGGGACGAAGCGCAGCAGGATCCGCTGGAGGAAATCGCTGTAAGGGATGCTGCTGTCGGTGGCCACAAAGGTGTGGGAGAGCTGGCGCAGATACAGGAAGAGTGCGCTGTTGCCGAAGGGGGAGGGGAAGGAGTCCACATAGTCCAGCATCCGCCGGTAGAGGCCCTCCACATATTCCTTGCGCCGGGGGATGTGGTCTGGATACTGCTGGAGGTACTGGCCGTAAAAGGCGGGCAGGGAGATCATGCTGTACATGCCGTCATTGGAGTAGTCGGCAGGATCGGCGGCGTCCAGCAGGCTCTCCGCCTTGGACAAAAGGGTGTCCAAATCATAAAGCCCGCAGTAGTACTCGATGGCGTGGTAGGCAAAAGCGGATTTTGCGGGGGGCTGCCGGCCCTGCATTTCCTCCTCCTCAAACCGGCGCTGATAGACGATATAGGCGGACTCCATGATATCGGCCATATCCTGGGGGGTCATTACCTTTTCCCGGCTGTAGGAGATGCTGGAGGCCATGTTTTGGTGGGTCAGATAGATGAAACGGTCCCAAGGGAGGCTGGGGGCCTTTTCCTGGTAGTCCTTATCCTGTAGGATCTGAAGGGTTCCCTTAATCAGCCGGATCTTTTCACCGGGGGAGGCGAACTGCCCCAAAGCGATGTTGGCCCGGGAGCGGAGAATATACCCCCGGGTTTCAATGTCCTCAATCTGGTCGTAATACTTGAGGTAGGCCGCCGCCTCGGTGAAGTACAGCCGCATCCGGGTCATATATTTGGCGATATTTTCAAAGGGAATGCCCACCAGCTTGCCGCACAGGCAGTTGCGCCCCATGCCCAGCCAGTACAGGTGCCGGACCATGGCGGCGCGGTCTTTTTTCTGCCGTGCCAGGGTGAGAAGCGCCTGGCGGATCTGGCAGAACAGGCCCACGTCCAGCTCCCTCCGGGCATCGTAGAGCTGGGCGGAGAACTCCTCCAGCTCACAAACCGTACCGGCATCCGCTTGAAACAGCTCGTCCAGCTCCGGGAACAAGCAGCTTCGCAGCAGCTCTACGTTGCGCTTGGCCATCTGCGCGGCCTGGATTTCGCTGCGGCGCAGATGGGCGCAGTATTCCTCAAAGGAGGTCTGCTCCGGCTTTTTCCATTGGGTCAGATCGGCGATCTGCCGCAGGTTGGCGATGTATTCTTCTTGATAGGGCTGCATGGCTCATCCCTCCCTGTGCCGCGTGGGGCCGGACTGCTCAGCGCCGGGGCTCGCGGGGCTTCAGCTGCCGGCGCAGAATGTCCATCAGGCGGTCTACATCCACCGGCTTGGAGACGTGCTCGTTCATGCCGGCCGCCCGGGACAGCCGGATATCCTCCACAAAGGCGTTGGCCGTCATGGCCACGATCCATACGCCCTGCGCGTCCTGTCTGGGCAGGGCGCGGATGCGCCGGGTGGCCTCGAAGCCGTCCATCACCGGCATCTGGATATCCATAAGAATGAGGTCGTACCAGCCCTCTGGGGAACGCTGGAACAGGTCAAGCGCCTGGGCGCCGTCACCCGCCGCGTCTACCTGGACGCCGGTCATACCCAGCAGCTCCATGGCGATTTCCTGGTTGAGCTCATTGTCCTCCACCAATAGAATACGGCTGCCGCTGTAGTCGTCTTCCCGGCTGCAGCCGGCCTGGGAGCCCGCGCCCGCCCCGCTGGTGAGGGCGGACAGGGTTTCCAGCAGCTTGCTGGGGAAGAGGGGACAGGGCACAAAGGCGCTGATCCCCGCCCGGACGGCGCGATATTCAATTTGGGCCCAGTCCTGATCCGACACCAGTATGATGGGGAAATCCGGCCCCGCCAGCTGGCGGACGTGGGAGGCCATGTCCAAGGACGGCATGTCGGCCAGCTCCTGCCCCAGAAGCAGGGCGCAGGGCATATGCCCCTCATACTGGGCCTCGGTGAGCCGGGTGACGGCGGCCAGCCCGGTCTCCAGGCGGACGGGCGCCAGACCTGCGCCGCGCAGGCAGCCCATGATCTGCTCGGCCCGGTCCGGCAGGCCCTCGGCCACCAGTACAGCGGCCCCTGTGGAGAACGCAAAGGCATCGTGCCCCTTACGGGAGAGCAGCATGGGCAGGTCAATGCGGAATACGCTGCCCTTGCCCTCTTCGCTGTCCACGGTGATGACGCCGCCCATGGCGTCCACCAGCTTTTTGACAATGGACATACCCAAGCCGGTGCCCTCAATTTTGTTGACGGCGCTGCTCTTCACCCGCTCGAAGGGGAGGAAGATACGCTGGAGAAATTCGGGGCTCATGCCGATGCCGTTGTCCTGGCAGGAAAAAATCAGCCGCACTGCCGGCAGACCGTCCCGGTCCGGCGCGGGGCACTGGGAGAATCGGACCTGGATTTGGCCGCCGTCCTGGGTGTACTTCACTGCGTTGCCGATGATATTGACCAGAATCTGCCGCAGGCGGAGGGAGTCGCCCAGCAGGTTTTCCTCCAGGATATCCCCGATGCCGATTTGCAGGGACTGGTTTTTTTGGACGGCCTGGGGGCGGACGATAACGGCAATGTCGTGGACCAGATCCGCCAGGGAGAAGGGCTCCTCGTTGAGGGCCATGCGGCCGCTGTCAATGCGGGACATGTCCAATACGTCGTTGACCAGGCTCATCAGATGGGAGGAGGCGGTCTGGATCTTGCCCAGGCAGTCGTGTACCCGGGCCTTTTCATCAATGTGGGCCAGGCCGATGGCGGTCATACCCACAATTGCGTTCATAGGGGTGCGGATATCGTGGGACATGTTGGACAGAAAGCGGCTTTTGGCCTGATTTGCCGCTTGGGCGTCGGCCAGCGCCTGTTCCAGGGCAGAGTTTTCCTGTATCAGCCGCTCCAGCTCCCGCGACAGCGCAGCATTGGCCTGCCTCAGCTCGTCCAGCTGGCCGGGATGCTCTGAATTTTGACGGGCAGGCGCCCTGTCCATCTGTTCCATCATGAAAAATCCTCTCCGCTCCAGAAAATGAAATTCATGCCTTTTTATCATATCACATACAGCGGAAATTTGCTATAGCTCTTTTTGAAAGAAAAGGAACTTTGTGCCCTCCGCCGGAGGGAGGAAAGAAATTAAGCGCTGGGCTTGACGGGTGTGGGCGGATTCGGGTAGAATATGAAGAGAACAGCGCAATTGGCGGAGCCGAAGGCATGGTATTGAAAACTGTGAGGAGAATGATATGTTTCAAGTGATCAAAACCGAGGGTGCGGCCCGGCGGGGGGAGTTCACCTGCCCCCATGGAACGGTGCAGACCCCGGTGTTTATGAATGTGGGCACCCAGGGGGCCATCAAGGGGGCGGTGTCCGCCTTTGACTTAAAGGAGCTGGGCTGTCAGGTGGAGCTGTCCAACACCTACCATCTCCATCTGCGCCCCGGGGACGACGTGGTGCGGCAGATGGGGGGGCTGCACAAGTTTATGAGGTGGGAGGGGCCGATGCTCACCGACTCCGGCGGGTTCCAGGTGTTTTCGCTGGCGGGGCTGCGGAAGATCACCGAGGAGGGGGTCACTTTTTCCTCCCACATCGACGGCAGGCGCATTTTTATGGGGCCTGAGGAGTCCATGCGCATCCAGTCCAATTTGGGCAGCGATGTGGCCATGGCCTTTGACGAGTGCGTGGAGAATCCCGCGCCCTATGATTACGCCAAGGCGTCCTGTGAGCGCACCCTGCGCTGGCTGGAGCGCTGCAAGGCGGAGCATGACCGGCTTTGCGCGCAGCCGGAATGCGTCAATCCCGGCCAGGTGCTTTTCGGCATCAACCAGGGGGCTACCTACGAGGACCTGCGGGTATGGCACATGAAGCAGACGGCCCAAATCGACTGCGGCGGCTACGCCATCGGCGGCCTGGCGGTGGGGGAGCCCACCGAGGTGATGTACGCCATCATCGAGGCAGTAGAGCCCCATATGCCGGCGGACAAGCCCCGGTACCTCATGGGGGTTGGCACGCCCTCCAACATCATTGAGGCAGTGGCCCGTGGGGTGGACTTTTTCGACTGTGTGATGCCTGCCCGCAATGCCCGCCATGGCAAGCTGTTCACCTGGGACGGGGCGCTGAACATTAAAAATGAACGCTTTAAGCTGGATGAGCGGCCCATCGACCCCCGCTGCGGCTGTCCGGTGTGCCAAAACTTTTCCAGGGCGTATCTGCGCCACCTGTTCGTGTCCGGGGAGATGCTGGCCATGCGGCTTGCGGTGATGCACAACCTGTATTTCTACAACGAACTGGCCGGACGTATTAGGGAGGCGCTGGACGCGAGGCAGTTTTCCAGCTTCCGTGGGGAATACTCCCGGCGTCTGGCGGGACGGGCCGAGTGAATTTTATTTTGAAAAGGGCTTGTCTTTACCAGGTCTTTCCGTTATAATGCTTTTAATGCTGTGAGCAAGCAAACATTTTGACATAGGAGGAACCATTATCATGTATATTCTGTCCGCGTCTGCGGGCGCAGCCGCCGACGTCGGCGGCGTGTCGCTGTTCTCGCCGCTGGTTCTCTGTGTGGTCATGCTGGTGGCCATGTATTTCCTGATGATCCGCCCGGAGAATAAGAAGAAAAAAGCCGCCGCCGAAATGCGTAACAGCCTGAAGGTGGGCGATGTGATCACCACCATTGGCGGCGTGGTGGGCACCATCTGCGCCGTGAAGGAGCAGACCATAGTGATGGAGACCGGCGCGGACCGCGTTCGCGTGGAGTTTACCAAGTGGGCCATTTCCAGCAAGGGCACTCAGAGCACCGAAGAGGCTCCTGCGCCCGAAAAGACGGACAAAAAGGCTGACAAGTGATCCTCGCAGGCTGAGGAATGACAAGCACCTCTTTT
>CAPOAR010000015.1:0-44751 GCA_948670295.1 uncultured Oscillospiraceae bacterium
CCCTTTGCCGCGAAAATCTGCGACATCAATTCCCCGGACGGCATCGACAATGGGCGCGTCCTCAAATTGTTTCTGTACACGGAGGACGGCGAACAGGAACTCGCCGCCTATGAGCGCGGCTGGTCAATCTATCCGACTGGCAAACAAGAGGCCAGCATGGTCCATCTGCACTCCAAGAGGCCAGAGCTGATCCTTCAGGAGATCATGTCTGCCTTCATCATTTTTAACTTTGCCCAGGCCGCCGCCTGGGGTGTAGACACGACCCGAGGCAAGTCCAAATACAAACGCCGCGTCAATTTCTCCGATGCGGTTTACTTCTGTTGCCAAGTTCTCCGGGGCGTGGCCTTTGACGTGATCCGCTTCTTGGAGCGTAATCTCCTACCCTGCCGCCCAGACCGCAGCTATCCCAGACCCGTGGTTGCCGGCAACCGCATTTCTCCTGTGTATGTCCCCGCGCGTTGACTCCCCTGCCTGCCTTGCAACTCTCTTTTTGGTAACTTCTGGTTAACTTAATGGCATTGGCCCATTCCAGATTATTCTCATAGCTTTTGCAGTTTTGAAGGGGAAGCACTGCATAAACGGGCAAAGATCCGCCCCGTCTGGTTGGGCAGACGGGGCGGTCGCGGTTCACCGGCGGATATTTTTGCAATAGAGCTGATATAGTCCTTTCACCAACAGATCATGGTCATACTTGATCTCCCTCCGGCACAGCCGATAGAGGGCGGGCGCACAGCCCCCTGTGGCCACCACCGTGGCAGCCGGGGAACCTGCCGCCGTCTCCAAGGATTCGATCACCCGGTCAAAGGCCCCGCTGTAGCCATACAGCAATCCGGCCCGCATGGAGTCTACCGTATTGCGCCCCAAGGGGGTGTCCACCTGGGCCATGGAAATCTGCGGGAGCTGGGCTCCGTTTCGAGACAGGGCGTCCAGGGCAATATCCACCCCGGGCATAATAGCGCAGCCCTCGAAGGTGTTGGCGCTCATATAGGAAAATGTGACTGCGGTGCGGGAATTGATGACGATTGCAGGCGTTGGGTAAAGCGCTGAGACGGCCACAGCGGAAGCTACAATGTCGCTGCCCAGCTGGTTGTGAATCTCCGCTTTGATGTTTAGCCCGGTCTTCAGTCCCGGCCCCACCACCAGAGGGGGCCGCCCTGTAAGCCTTCGGAGGGTACGGACATATGTGCCGGTGATGGGAGGCACTACGCTGGATAAAATAGCGCCATCCACCCTGCCCAATTCCGCCTGGTAGAGGTGGAATACCCCCATCAAGTCAATGGCGCAGCGGTCGTCGGTCATTTTGGCATCCGTCTCCAGCTCCGACTGGAAGGACAATGCCCCCTCCCTGTCAAACAGTGCGATGGTGGTACGGATATTTCCGACATCAATGGCCAGAATCATATTCCCTCTCCCCTTTCTGCTCCCTATTATACACTGCTTTGTCCCTTCTGTCACCCGGCTGCGGCACATTTTCCGTAATGCAATAGGGGGCGGCGCGGTACAAACCACGCCGTCCCCGAAAATAAATATTATCCGATCTTGCAAATCATATGCTTTTCAGCTCCGCCTGGCTGGGATGAGCAGCAGCGCTCCTACCTCCGCCTCCTCTCCAGGCAGCGTGTTGGCGCAGCGGATATCCTCCACCGTAGAGCCGCACGCCTTGGCAATATCCCAAAGCGCCTCTCCCCGTTCCACCCGGCGGATGACTACCGACGGCCTGGGCCCCACGGCCTGTACCTCGCTGGGTTTTACGCCGGTAACGCACGCTGCCTGCTCCTCCCGGGTAATGGTCCAGGAGAATTCCGCCTCAAATCGCACCTCCAGCCCGCCGGTGACGGGAACGGCAGTGGCCTCCCCCACCGTCCGGCAGCGGCAGGCACACTCGCACCCCTCCGGCAGCTCCACCCGGCAGGCCACAGGAATTTCCGTTTCCACCCCGCAAAGAGCGTCGTCCTCACTGAGGTAGAGGGTGCAGGCGTTCACCTGCGCTGTAAATTCCATACCGCCCTCTGCCGGAGCGCCTGCCATGGAGAGCACAGTGGCGGCACAGTCCAGCACCTGCTTGGCAGGAATGCCTGATTCACACAGCTTCCGGCCCATCTCCCTTCGTGCAGACCGCTCCGCCAGGGTGCACAGCCGGATAGGAGAGCGCTCCACGTCAATGGGTGCGCCAACACAATAGGCA
This sequence comes from uncultured Oscillospiraceae bacterium, assembly GCA_948670295.1. Lineage (GTDB taxonomy): Bacteria > Bacillota > Clostridia > Oscillospirales > Oscillospiraceae > Enterenecus. The sequence goes on from CAPOAR010000015.1 coordinate 2,186, forward strand.
TCGCTGATAAGCTCTACGCTCCGCCGCTCCCACACAGCCGCCTGGGCCAACAGTTCCAGGGCCGTCTCCAGTTCCCCCTCCCGGACGCGGCAGTCTACACTTTTCAGTGTTACCGTCACCTCGGGTTCCGCGTCGTCAGGTACTTCGCCGATGTCAAGAATCTGGGAGTAGGGCAGCTCGAATCGTGTCTGGCAAACGCCGTCCCCAGAGCGGTACACCACAGAGAGCTGCACATCTCCCTTAAGCACCAGCTTTTTCCCGATGAATTTGGAATCCGCCGTTCCCAGCTCTGCCCGGCACATCAGCAGCTCCTCAATTTCAGGGCGGGAGGCTGGGGGACGAAGCACATCAGAAAATGTAAAGGCTTTTTCCGTTACGCTTGGTATAACGCAGCACTTTTTCACCCCAATCAGCTTTTGCAGCCCGGCTTCTGTTCCCCCGGTCAGATCGGCAGACAACTCCCGGCACTCCTTTTCATAGGCGGCCGCCCACACCGAAACATTTACCCGCACCAGAATCTTCCTGGGATTGATGGTGCGGGCATCCGCAGACGGCGCCTGAAGATCGGCCAATATCGGACAACCAGCGTGGAATCTGGGATCGTCCTGGGTACACTGTATGGGAATGGCCACCTCCAATGACCGGGGCAGTTCCTCCCCCTCGGGTATGTAAAGCACCGTCACCTTCGCCGTGCCGTTGAGACGGAAGGTCCCCTCCCCCAGCTCCTTTTCTTTAAGAAATACCTTGGCCGACGCCGACACAATGCGGGCAATATCCGGGCAGGCATCGGGTACTATACTCTCCAGCGTCTCCTCCTGGTGAAACATCACCTGCGTAACGCTGCGGTAGCCTTCCAGCGTGACGCGTTTCAGCTCCATTTCCATAGGCTTCCTCTCCCTTACACGTATTCTGTGCCCACTATATGAGGAAACCAGCCTGGATATACCTGTGCCGCAGTACCTGGCGTGCCCTGCCCTCACTCCATATGGAAGATTTTGCGCATCAGGCCGCATAACGCCTTCGGAAACTTCACCACCATGACCCGCATGAAACTGAACCCCCTCTCTCGCTGCGGATGATATTCCAGCATATGTGGACGGAGGATGTCCTGTTCATTTATTTTTCAATAAAATACTGCGGTCAAGCCGTCAATTTTAAAGAAATCATGTGGGAACCGCTTCTATTAGGCTTTAAAAGAAAAGGACACCCCTTTGAGCCTTGCTCAAAGGGGTGTCGCTTATTGATTCCTTTCCAGCTTCCAATCCGGGAGCTCTTTGGCCTGCTCGTAGAGGCGGACATAGCTCCTATAGCGGCTGGGGGCGATTTCCCCCAACTCCATGGCTTTCCGAACCGCGCAGCCTCGCTCCTTCACGTGGGCACAGCCCTGAAACCGGCAGCCGTTCAGATGGGGGGCAAACTCCCGGAACGCGGCGGCCAGTTCCCCCTTCGGGATGGCCTCCAGCTGTTCCACATCAAAGGAGGAAAAACCAGGCGTATCCGCCACCAGGCCTCCGGCCACAGGAAACAGCTCCACATGGCGGGTGGTGTGCCTTCCCCGCCCCAGCTTTTCGCTGACCTCACCCACCTCCAGCCCGAAGCCAGGCTGGAGCGCATTGAGGATGCTGGATTTTCCAACTCCCGAATTCCCCGTAAAGGCAGACACCTTGTCAGAAATTGCCGCAGCTAGGCTCTCCACGCCCTCTTTTGTCTCTGCGCTTACTTGTAGGGTGACAAACCCGGCGCGGCGGTATAGCGCCGTCAGCTCGTCCGCCCTCTCCAGATCGCACTTATTAAATACAATGAGGGGCTCACAGTTTTTCCACTCCGCCATAGCAGCCATACGGTCAATGAGAAAGGGATCGGTAACGGGCACTGCGCCGGAGCATACAATCACCATTTGGTCGATGTTGGCCACAGCGGGACGCTGAAACTGGTTTTTTCGGGGGTGTACAGCATCTACCATCCCCGTTCCATCTTCTGTGACTGTGATCTCCACCCGGTCCCCCACCAGCGGGGTGATCCTTTGATGACGTAGTTTCCCCCGCCCCCGGCAGGGAATGACGGACCCATCCCCTAGGTCCACATAGTAAAACCCGCTCAGGGCTTTGACAATACGGCCGGTCATTGTCTAAAGTCCAGAGGATAGCTGTTCACCAGTATCTCGTTAATATAGATGAACACGTTTTGCACCCCAGAGCCGGACACCTGCCGGCTGACCACAGTGTTCATGTCGGCGTCTACATTGTTGTCATATATGGTATTTTCCCCCACGATGATGGTAACGCGGACGCTTCCACTGTATGCGCTCAGATCCACCGTAATGGTCTGGGTGCTGGTGGGCACGGCGGCATCCTGCGTGGGCTCCACCGGCGGGTCGCTCTCTTCGGGCGGATCACTCTCCACAGGGGCCTCAGAGGGCGTGGGCTCCGGTATCTCTGGCCCCTTGCTCACCCACAGGTCGATGGCGGTGCCCTTATCCACCCCTTCACCCGGGTTCACGCTCTGCCACATCACGCGGCCCTCGGCGTATTCATCGCTGTAGTACGAGTCCACCTTTCCGACCTCCAAACCGAGCTGCTTGATCTGAGCCTTGGCGTCCTCAAGGGGCACGTTAAGGAATCGGATCACCGTGGCCTGCTTCTGCTCGGGGCCGGTACTGATGACAAGGGTAACTTCATCCCCCTTTTCCACTTTCATGCCATCAATGGGCGTATAAGAGATGACATAGCCTTCCGTGATGGTTTCAGAGGGGGAATACTCCATTTTTACCTGCAAGCCCATCTCGTTTTGCAGTTTCTGGAGGGCCTGCCGTACGTCCCAGCCATTTACAGGCGGCATAAACATATTGTCCTCGCCGCCGCTGATGCTTACCTTGATAACCTTATCGCCTTCCCGCACACGGGTGTTGCCCTCGGGGCTCTGCTCACAGATCTGATCCTCCGGGTAATCCGTACTGTAGACAGTCCCCTTCACCTCCAGCTTGAAATCGCCCAAAATACTCTTGTTCTGGTCCAATTGATCCAGGGTATAGCCCAACAGATTGGGAACCTCATACTCAGGCGCCTCAGCAAATAGATCCTTGATGAAGAAATTGATGAGGAAGTAGCCCATACCGACAATAAAGATCAGAATAACCAGCACTGCCGCCACTGCGGGAAGCACTCCGCCCCGGCGGGGCGGCTCGTCATCGTAATCGTACTCGTCCTCTTCCCGGCGCCGGCGTTCCTTCCGCTCGGCCTGCGTGGGGCGCTCCGGCTCCCGGCGCTCCACCGGCATCCGTACAGAGGCGGTGATTACTTTCGTCGGCACCACCATGGTAGGTTCATCGTCGGCATCCGCCTCTGGGGCCGCAGACACCTGGAAATCCGGGTTTTTGCGGAACTCCTTCAAATCATCCAGCATCTCCTCCGCCGAGCCGTAGCGCTGGCTCAGCTCCGGGGCCATAGCCTTCATGGTGATGGCCTCTAAAGCGCGTGGCACCTCCGGGTTCAGGTCACAGGGGGGCACGGGAATGGATTTGATGTGCTGGATGGCCACTGCTACCGGGGTGTCCCCCTCAAAGGGCAGACGGCCGGTGAGCATCTCATACAGCACCACCCCCGCAGAGTAAATATCCGTACGGCAGTCCACATGGCTGCCCTTGGCCTGCTCCGGGGAGATATAGTGCACCGAGCCGATGGCCTCCTGGGTCATGGTATTTTGGGCGGCGCTGGCCAACTGGGCGATGCCGAAGTCGGTGACCTTTACGCTGCCGTCCCGGAGAACCATGATGTTATGGGGCTTAATGTCCCTGTGGATGATCCCCCGGCCATGGGCATGGCTCAGCGCGCGCATGATCTGGGTAATGAAATGCTGGGCCTCCCGCCAGTTCAGGGGGGTGCCCCGGCGCTGCATATATTGCTTCAGTGTCAGCCCATCCACCAGCTCCATGACGATATAGTCCAGCCCGTCGGACCGGCTCACGTCATATACCGATACGATGTTGGCGTGGGACAGCATGGCCACCGCCTGGGACTCATCGTGGAACCGGCGGCGGAAGTCGGCATCCTGTGCCAGCTCCGGCTTTAATATTTTGATAGCCACCAGCCGGTTCAGCCGGTGGCATCGGGCCTTATACACCATCGCCATGCCGCCGGTGCCAATGCACTCTAAAATCTCATATCGGTTATCGAGCATTTTACCTATGTATTGATCCATGGTAAAAAAGTCCTCCTCATCACAGCTGCGCCAGCACAACAGTCACGTTGTCCGGCGCGCCCCGCTCCAACGCCTGCTCCAGCAGTCTCTGGCAGAACCGCCCCGGGTCCTCCTCCTGCCCGCTCAGGCACAGCAGCGTACGATCCTCCAGCATATTACTCAATCCGTCGCTGCACAATAGCAGGCGGCTTCCCGGCCGGGGTGACAGCCGGTTCAAGTCATACTCCACATGGCTGTCCACCCCCAGGGCGCGGGTGATCAGGTTCTTCTGCGGATGGATCCTGGCCTGGTCCGGCGTGATCTCCCCCCGGTCCACCAGCATCTGCACCAGCGAGTGATCCACCGTCACCTGGCGGATTTCCCCATCCTCCAGTAAGTATCCCCTGCTGTCCCCCACATGAACCATACAGACCGCTCCGGGCAAAATCAGGGCCGCCACCAAGGTGGTACCCATGCCCGCATAAGCGGTATTTTCCGTACTTAGCTGAAATACCCGCGTGTTAGCCCGGGAGCAGGCGTCTGACAGCACCTGCTCCCAGCGGGAGGGATCGTCCAGGCTCCCCTGGCCCAGTCCTTCCTCCACTGCGGAAGTGAATTCCTCCACCGCCACCGCACTGGCCACGCTGCCTGCCTGGGCACCGCCCATACCATCGCACACCACCAGCAGAACAGCCTCACCATCCAGATGCCGAATGGCGTAGCTATCCTGATTGTCCTTGCGCTGACAGCCTATGTCCGTCACACCACAAACTCTCAAGTTAATCCCTCCTCTGGGGTATGGGTCTCACCCTCCAAGATACGCCTTCGCCGCAGCTGACCGCAGGAGGCATCAATATCGCCTCCCAGCTTTCGCCGCACCGTAGCCGTGACGCCGCGGCTCTCCAGACGCTGCTGAAACTGCCGCACCCGGCGGCTCGGCTTCAATGGCGATTCCGCCACTTCGTTGAGAGGGATCAGATTTACGTGGCCCGGCTGGCCCCGCAGAAGCTCGGCCAATCGATCCGCCTGTTCATCAGAATCATTCACTGCCTCAACCATGGCATATTCATAGGAGATGCGCCGCCCGGTGGTCTCAAAATACCGCCGGCAGGTATCCATGAGCAAATCCACCCCTACGGCCCGGTTCACCGGCATAAGCTGCGAGCGGGTCTCGTCATCTGGGGCATGGAGCGAAACACTCAAAGTTAATTGTAACCCAAGCTGGGCCAGTTTGTCAATTTTCTTTACCAGTCCGCAGGTGGACAGGGAGATGTGACGCATTCCGATATTCATCCCGTCAAGGTGATTTATTAGGGACAAAAACCGCAAAGTATGGTCAAAATTGTCCAGTGGCTCACCAATTCCCATCATTACAATGTTGGAAACCGTCTCACCGCTGTCCTTTTCGGTAAATATTACCTGATCTAAAATTTCCGCCGGGGTCAGGTCTCGAACCTTTCCCCCCAGGGTAGATGCACAGAATACGCACCCCATATTACACCCAACCTGGCTGGATACGCATACAGTATTCCCATGCTTGTAGCGCATCAAAACCGTTTCCACACAATTTCCATCGCCCAGCCGCCACAAATATTTAATAGTGCCGTCCAGCTTGGATACCTGCTTGCGCTCTACTCTGGGAACGGTGAGTACACACTCGGTCTCCAACCGCTCCCGCAGGGCGCGGGGCAGGTTTGTCATCTCACTGAAGGACTCCACCCCATGATGAAGCCAGCGGAACACCTGCATTGCCCGAAACCTGGGCTGGCCCAGCTCCTTGAAATACACCTCCAGCTCCTCCGGCATCATGGATTTTAAATCTATCATGGGGTTTACCCCTTTCTGCGCAGCTTGGCCATAAAAAAGCCGTCGGTGTCATGGATATGGGGCCAGAGGGTTAACTGCCCCGGCTGCTTCCCCCAATGGGGCAGGTCAAAGGGCTCTGGGACAAACTCTGGGTGATCCGCCAGAAAGCCGTCCACCACATCGCCGTTCTCTCGGGGCAGAACGGTACACGTGGAGTAGAGCAGCACCCCGCCTGGACGGACATAACGGGCGCAATTATCCAAAATTCCTCGCTGAACCCTGGGCAGGCCCTTCAGCGGCGCTGGATTCTTATATCGGATGTCTGGCTTCTTACGGATGATGCCAAGCCCGGAACAGGGCACGTCGGTAAACACCACATCAAACCCGTCCAGCCAGTCCTCTCGGGTTTGGACGGCATTTTGCAGCGTAGGGGCTACGATGGATAGTCCCAGTCTTTCCCGCCCCGCTTCCAACAGCTTGATCTTATGCGGGTGAATGTCACAGGAGATCAGCTCTCCCCGGTTTTCCATCAAAATTGCTATAGCAAAGGACTTGCCGCCGGGAGCGGCACAGCAGTCCAGCACCCGCTGGCCAGGAGTGATCCCCGCCGCCAGCACCGCCAGCCTCGAAGCCGCGTCCTGAATATAGAATTCTCCCCGCTGGAAGGTATTCAGCCGCTCCAGATCGCCGGTACCGCTGAGCAGCAAACAGCCCTCCAGCCAGGGGTGCGGCTGCACCTCTGCCCCGGCGGTGCGCAGCTCTTCCGCCAGCTTTTCAGGCGTGGTTTTCAAATAGTTTACCTGGGCGGTGGTAGGGGACGGCTGGTTGTTGACAACCAGCAGCGCCTGCGCGCCTTCTACCCCCAGCAGTGCGGAAAAATCTTCCACCAGCCATTGCGGATGGCTATATTTGACTGACAAGCTCTTTAGCTTGTCAGTTTCGTTTATTTCAAGGCTTTTCCCCTGCCTTAAAAGAGTGCGGAGCACACCGTTCACCAGACCTGCCGCCCGGGGATTACGGCTGTGCCGTTTAGCCATCTCCACCGCCTCGTTCACCGCCGCACTGGGGGGAATCTTGTCCAGAAACAGAAGCTGATAGGCCGCCACACGCAGGCCGCACAGAACCTTCACGTCCAGCTTTTCAAGCCTCATGGAACACACCTGGGCCAGCCGCCAGTCCAACAGCAGTTTATTTTGCAGCACTCCATAACAGAGGCGGGTAGCCAGCGCTCCATCCCGGCGGTCTAACCCCTGCTCCCGGATGGCGCGCTTCAAGTATCCGTCCGACCAAGCTCCCTGCTTCTCACAGGCGGCCAGGGTAAGTACCGCCGTCTCTCTGGCTGAACCCATGGAATCACTCCTGTTTTGTCAGCGTCGTCCCCTGGGGAATGGGGTGCCCCAGCAAGAAGGCAGGGGCCGCCATCGGCTTCTTACCGTCTGGCTGAAGCTCCAAAATATCCAATATCCTGCCGTCTCCACAGGCCACCCGCAGACCCTTCTTGTCCGCCTGCACAACAATGCCGGGGGCGCTGCCGGTGGTTTCTCCTGTTATCTCCGTGCGCAGAACCTTGCACCGAATACCGTCCAGAATTGCTGTGGCTGCAGGCCATGGATACAGCCCCCGCACCTGGTCATGGAGCTGTCGGGCAGTCCGAACCCAGTTCAAGGGAGACAGTTCCTTTGACAGCATAGGCGCACGGGTGGCCTGAGCCTCATCCTGGGGGATTGGATGCACCTTCCCTGCCTCCAGCGCCGCCACGGTGTCCACCAATAGCTTGGCTCCCATGTCCGCCAGCCGGTCAAAGAGCTGGGCTGCATTCTCATCAAGGTCAATGGAGGTTTGGGCCTGAGTCAGGATATCCCCGGTATCCATTCCCTCCGCCATATACATGATAGTAACCCCGGTTTCGTCTTCACCGTTCAGAATGGCCCAATTGATGGGGGCCGCACCCCGGTACTTGGGCAGCAGGGACGAGTGGACATTGATACACCCTAGCCTAGGCAGCTCCAGAATGTCCACGGGCAAAATTTTTCCATAGGCCGCCACAGCAATCAGGTCGGAGTTCAGCGCCCGAAGTATTTCCAACGCCTCCCCGTCCCGCATTTTCACAGGTTGAAATACCGTTAATCCGACCGACATGGCATATTCCTTTACAGGCGGTTTCTGTAGCTTCATTCCACGGTTTTTAGGCTTATCCGGCTGGGTAAACACGCCGCATATCTCATGGCCTGCCTCCACCAGCGCTTTCAGGGATGGCACAGCAAAGTCCGGCGTACCCATAAAGACAATTCTCATTGCTCCTCCTCTGCCTGCTCCATCGCGTCCAGCTCCTCCACCGTATACAGCCGGTCTGTATGCTCCACAAATAGGTGCCCATCCAAATGCTCAAGCTCGTGGCAGAAGCATCGCGCCACCAGATCCTCGCCGGACGCCTCAAAGAAATTCCCGTCCCTGTCCTGCGCGCGCACGGTCACCAAGCTGGGCCGCTGGACCATTCCATATTTTCCAGGCACGCTGAGGCATCCCTCCCAGCCATTCTGCTCCCCCTCCTGGCTGACAATCACGGGATTCACCAATTCCAGCATGTGGTCGTCTCTATCCTCAACCACCACCACACGGCGCAAAATACCGATCTGAGGCGCGGCCAGCCCAACACCGCCGGAATCCGACAGCGTCTCCTTTAAATCGTCCAGCAAATCATGGAGCTTACGGTCAAATTTTTCCACCGGCCGGCAGGTTTTAGTCAGGACTGGATCGCCCTGGGTTAGAATTTCTCTCAGTGCCATAGTGCTTCCTCCTTGTTTAATCCAGCGGGTTCAGATCTGCAAACAGGGCTACACCTTTGTTTTTTCGGTCTGTCTGGGCCTGCCGGAGCAGATGGGCTATGAGCTGGCGAACAGCCCTGTTATTTTGCGTGCTCAAAATCAGCCGAAAGCGATAACGGTCATTAAGCTTTGCCACCGAAAACGGCGCCGGTCCCAGCAGGCGGCAGGGAATTTTGTCATAGGGCGCTTTCCGCAGCGCGCCGCCCAGCGCCTCCCGCAGCCGCACCAACGTCTCGAGCACCGCTGTCTCCTCCAGCCCGGACGCAGACAGCACAAACAGGTCGCAGAAGGGCGGCAGCTCCCTGGCCTCGCGCAGTCTAATTTCCTGCCGATAAAAGCTGTCATAGTCCTGGCTGGCGGAAAAACGGATCACATCATTATCCGGGGTAAAGGTCTGTATCACCGCACGGCCTGCTTTCTTCCCACGCCCCGCTCTTCCCACCACCTGGGTCAGCAGCGAAAAGGCCCGCTCCGCCGCGTGGACATCGCCAGTGTACAGCAGCTGATCCGCCGATACCGCCCCCACCAGGGTAACATTCTCAAAATCCAGCCCTTTTGCTACCATCTGAGTGCCCAGCAAAATGGGAATACGCTCCCGGCAGAACTTTTCCAGGATACTCTCGTGGCTGTGGACAGCGGACACAGTATCCGCATCCATACGCAGCACGGCCGTTCCCGGAAAGAGAGTCCTCAGCTCCTCTTCCACCTTCTGGGTGCCTGCGCCGAAAAAGTCCAGCAACCCCCCGCAGCTGGGGCACTGGTCGGGCAGCGGCTGGGACCAGCCACAGTAGTGACACATCAGCCGCCGATTTGCCGAGTGATACGTCAAATGAACGGAGCACCGTGGACAAGTTGGAGTTAGGCCGCACTCACCACAGCTGACCATGCGGCTGGCTCCCCGGCGGTTGAGGAATAAGATCGCCTGCTCTCCCCGGTCAATGGTCTCTTCCAGCATAGCGGCCAGCGGTGCGCTGATGGTTCCGCCATTTCCCCGGCGCAGTTCGTCCTTCATATCCACCACCGCCACCTGGGGCAGAACCTGCTCATTATACCGCTGGCGCAGAGAAAACAGGTGATAGTCCCCTTGCTTCGCCCGGTACATAGACTCCACTGTGGGCGTGGCAGACCCCAGCAGTAGCAGCGCCCCCGCTTTGTAACAACGGTAGCGGGCCACCTCCCGGGCATGATACCGGGGATTTTGCTCTGATTTGTAGGATGGCTCCTGTTCCTCATCCAAAATGATGAGCCCCAGCCTGGGCAGGGGCGCAAACACAGCGGAGCGGGTGCCCACCACCACCCGGGCCTCCCCCGCCCGGGCCCGCTTCCACTCATCGCACCGCTCTCCGGCAGATAAGGAGCTGTGAAGGATGGCCACCTCGCGGCCAAAGTGGGAGTTGAAAATTCGCATCAGCTGGGGGGTGAGGGCGATCTCCGGCACCATCACCAGCGCCGTTTTCCCCCTCTCCAGCAGAGCATGGATGAGCTTGAGATATACCTGCGTTTTGCCGCTGCCGGTGACGCCGTACAGCAGCGCTGCGGCGCTTCCCGCCTCCGTCAGAGCCAGCAAGCCTTCATACGCCACAGTCTGCTCCGCATTGAGCTCCACTGGGGCTGCCTGCTCGTATATGGGCATCTGGGGCCGGCGGTACACCTCCCGCTTGGACAGGGTCAGCACCCCCATCCGCTCCAACGTCCGCAAGGTAGTCATGGACGCGCCGGTGAAATAGCACAGCTCTTTGGCGGAGGTCTCCCCCACGGCGCAGATAGTCTCCCCCGCGGCATATTGCAGAGGAGCCCGCCGCCGCTTGGGCGCAAGCAGCGCCATCGCGCTGCCGGGATCCATCGCCAAGGTGGCAATCTGTTCCGTCTTGTCATTGATTCCCCGGGCCGCGCTGGCTTCGCGGACAATGATACCCCTTTCCTCCATGTCCCGGATGGCAGGCCCTGGGTCGGACACGCCGAACGCAGTGCGGATCTTGCCCTCCTCCGCCCAGCCTCCGTTGGCAAAAAGCAGCTCTACCAGTTTTTGCGCCCGTTTAGACTCTCCCGCCGCTTCGTAGGCCGCCTCCCGATCCACCTTGGGCGCAAAACGCCAGCAGGACTTCAGGGAAAACCACAACCCCGCCGGGATCATAACCCGCAAGGCATCATACACGGTACAGAAATACTGCTCCCGCATCCACAGAGCCAGCTGCACCGCAGCCCCATCCAGCAGCGGCCCCTCATCCAGCAGGGCCAAAATGGACTTTAGCTTCTCCGCGTCCTCCCGCTCACCCAGGGCCAGCACAATGCCGTCGCTCACCCGGTTCCCCCTGCCAAAGGGTACCGCCGCCCGCATTCCAGGCTGAATCGATTCCTCCAACGGGCCGGGGACCAAGTAATCAAAGGGCCGGTCGATGGCATAGGTGGCAGCAGATACGGCTATTTTTGCAATGCGGACCACTAAACCACCTCTTCCTCCACAAAACCGGCTTACCGTCCGCTTTCAACGTCCAAAGGGCAAGCAGTACGCCCGCTTGCCCTTTTTGGGTCTCTCACTCTATGCCCTGCTCGGGCTGGGACAGTTCTTCGCAGGCAGATTCAGCCTCTATCTCGGCCGTAAGGGTACCGGCGGCCACCTCCCGGATGGCCAGGGACACCGCCTTCTCTTCCAGCGGTTCACCAGATACCTCTGCCTCACTGGACAGCTTTCGGGCCCTGCTGGCCACCAGGTTCACCAGCATATACCGGCTGGGCACCTGGCTCAGCAGTTCCTTAATGGGTGGATAAAGCAGCATATATACCATTCCTTTCAATTTGCACTCAGTTTGCCTGGGGGCCAATAATGCCTTGGGCCAGGCCGATCCGCTTTTGCGTCCGGCACTGCTCCGCCTGGAGGATGGATTGGATCTCCTGGGCAGCGTTCATCACCGTGTCGTTTACCACCAGGTAGTCATAATGGACGCATTCCCGGCACTCCTGCCGGGCCTTTTCCAGCCTGCGCTGAATGACTGCCTCCTCGTCGGTGTTGCGCCTGTGGAGGCGGCGGGACAGCTCTTCAATGGAGGGTGGGATGAGAAAGATGAAGACCGCCTCAGGACAGCGCTCCCTCACCTTGGCCGCCCCCTGAACCTCAATGTCCAGCAGTACATCCACCCCTTGCTCCAGCTGTTCCCGGATTACCTTCAGCGACGTGCCATAATAATTGCCCACGTACTCGGCATATTCCAGCAGCTCCCCTGCGGCAATCATCCGCTCAAACTCCTCCCGGGAGACGAAGCTGTAGTTCACCCCGTCCTCTTCCCCGGTGCGGGGCTGCCGGGTAGTAAAGGACACGGAAAAATGAATATCCCGGCGGCAGCTCAGCAACTCCGAGATCACGGTGCTCTTCCCCACCCCGGAGGGCCCGGACAGCACAATAAGCTCTCCCCGTGTTTTCTTCTGCGATACGCTCATGGCGTCTCCTCCTCTGTCTCTGGAGCCTCCTGGAAGCGGGCGGACACCTGTTCCGGGGACAGCGACGACCAAATCACATGGCCGCTGTCTGTCACCAGCACCGCCCTGGTTTTACGGCCAAAGCTGGCGTCGATGAGTACGCCACGCTCCCTGGCCTCCTGACCCAGCCGCTTCACCGGCGCGGAGTCCGGGCTGACTATGGCCACCACCCGCTGAGCGGACACCATGTTGCCAAATCCAATATTGACCAGCTTCATGTCCGTCACTCCAGATTCTGGACCTGTTCGCGGATTTTCTCAATCTCCGCTTTCATATCCACCACCCGGCGGGTGATCTCCACATCGCTGCACTTGGAGCCGATGGTGTTGGCTTCCCGGTTAAACTCCTGAATAAGGAAGTCCAGCTTACGCCCCACCGCGCCTCCTGTTCCCAGCAGCTCCCGCAGCTGGCCCAGGTGGCTGTGGAGCCGTACCGTCTCCTCGTCCACCGCCACCTTGTCGGCAAAAATAGCCGCCTCGGTGAGCAGCCGGGCTTCGTCAATCTGGGTATTTTGGAGTACCTCCCGCATTTTGGCCTCCAGCCGGGTCCGGTAGTCGTTCACCGTCTGGGGGGAGCGTTCTTCCACCTCGCCCAAGAGCTTTTCAATGGTGTCCGCCCGGCCCAGAACGTCTTCCGCCAGCCGACCGCCCTCTGTGGTGCGCATGGCGTTGAAGTCTTCCAGGGCCAGGTCCAACACAGACAGCAGCCGCCCCTTCATCTGCTCCGGGTCCTCCTCCGCCTTCTCCACCGTGAGCACATCGGGAAACCGGGCCAGGTCCGTGGCGTAGTACTCCCGCCGAACCTTTCCGCCGCCCAGGTTGTGAAGCCGATAGAGCGCGTCAATGTAGCTCTTGGCCAGCTCCTCATTTACCGTTACCACCATGTCATCCCCGCAGCCGCGCACAATGGTGACAAATATATCCACTTTACCCCGGACTGCGCTCTTCTGCACCCTGGCTTTCATGGCGTCCTCCGCAAAAATATAAGCTCTTGGCATTTTTACCGTACAGTCCAGGTAACGATTATTCACCGCGCGCAGCTCTACGGTGAGCTGAACCCCGTCCTCAAAGGACAGCTCCCCCCGGCCATAGCCGGTCATGCTTTTTACCACATTAACCTCCAGCCTTTCAGCGGACCGCCCGCTGCACACGGTTGAGATATACCGCGATCAGCTTGCTGAATCCATAGTCATATGCCACAAACACGATATTGGCCGCCGGGTAGAGCACCCAAAGAGAGCTCCCCAGCCGCTCGGGTAAAGTAGCCAGCATTGCCCCCATCATGGTCAAGTAGAGCGCCGTAAATGCCGCGTTGAAAAATCCCAGCTTCACGGCGTACTCCAAAAGCCGCTTCCGAGGCTTCTCCGCCATCGACTTCACCATGGGATACAGTCCAAACAGCGCAGTAAAGAGCAGCGCACAGAACTTGTCCGGCGCCAGCAGCAGCGTCAGAATAGACGCCCCCGCCCAGCACAAAAACCCCGCCTTCAGTCCCACCGAAACCACTGCCGCTGCGGGCAGCAAACCGCCCAGTGCCACGATCCCCCAGCGGCCTGTGGGAGCCAGCGAAGCCAGATACACCAGCATCACCGCCAGAACCCCCAGGATCGCTGGATAGGCTACCTTCACCGCCGCATTTTTCCGTCTCATATCAGCGGCAGCCCCCGCACAGGCAGTTCATGCACATCAGCGTGGTGCAGCAGTCTAGGCCGTCGCACTGTGCCCCCGTCATGTTCGGCTGATAGCCGTAGCCGCCCTGCTGCATCATGCTAAACGCCTGACGGTACTCCATATTGCCCGGTTCCATTTGAACGGCGATCTGGTAGTTCTGTCTGGCCTCGTCCAGCCAGCCCCGCCGGTAGGCAATGGAGCCCATGAGGAAATACCACTCCCCATTCCGGGACACCCCCTGCAAAAGACGCTCCGCCCCCTCCAGATCTCCCCGGCTGACCGCCTGACGGGCCTGGGCGAACACACCCCCTGCGCTCTGCCGCTGCTGCTGATAGGAGGAACCATAGCCGTAGCCGCTCTGCCCCTGGGAGGCGGTTCCCCCTCCATAGCTGGAACCGCCTCCGGCCCGGGATCGGGTGATGGCGTCATATGCCTCGTTGATCTCCTTCATCTTCTCCTCGGCCAGATCAGCCAGGGGGTTATTCTGGTAGTTGTCCGGGTGATACTTTCGTGCCAGCTCACGGTATGCCTTTTTAATCTCATTGTCATCAGCATCGGGGCTCACACCCAGCACCTCATAGGGATCTCTCATTTGGCTTTCTCCTTATTGTCTCTCATTTCTTTCCAACGGCCGTCCAGCACGGCGCTTTGCACTCTGGGCAGGCCGGTATAGAGTATGTTTTCCACAATGGGCTTCCATCCGCCCAGCTTCAGCAGCTCCGCCGCCGAGCCGGCCAGACGCAGGGAATGGGTGGCCGTCGTCTCCAGATAGTCCCGGTTGTCCCGGACCCGCCCCGCAAAACGGGCATCCAGTGCATTATAGCGCCCTTTCCGCCTGTCGTCATCCAAATCATCCCAAGCATCCATCAGGTAAATCCACCGGCCCAGGTGATAGAGCAGCTGACAAAGCGCCCGTCTGTCCCCCTCCTTGGAAACGGCTTGGGCGGCGCAGGCTAAAATCCCGGCAAAGGCGTCCGCCGCCCGGTCTAACTGGGGGGAGCCCGCCTCCTCCAGCTCCCGCAGGCGGGCCAGCCCCTCCCGGGCCTGGGCGTCAAATTCCGGCTCAGCTGCCGCCGCCCGGCGGTAGGCGCCCTGGAACAGCCGCCTCACCATGCGGAAGGGGAGCCCTGTGAAAAAGCCGTGGTCGTCCACATCGTCGGACAATTTGTGCCAAGTGAGAATCATACTCTGGTCGGCGGCGGCATCCATCTGACTGCCAGCCACACAGGTTCTCGGCTTCCGAAGCGGATGTACCGGGCAGCGCAAACAGCACAGCCTGTCCTCCCGCTCCCCCGCCGCCAGCACAATAGCCAAAAAGGTGAAGTCATATTGTAATGTCATCCGGGCCAGCCAGCCGTGACGTCTTCCAAGCGTATGGCAAAGTCCGCAGTAAACACTCTGATAAGCATCCTTCTCTTCCTGATTCAGCCGGTCCAGAGCGGGACGAATATAGCCAAACATCAGCCGTCCTTGACCAGTGAGACCACCACAGAGTAGGTCCTGGGGGTCACCACTCCCACATCACTCAAGGTCCCCGCGCTGTCCAGGTAAATGGTGGCGGGCACCGTATACTTCCCGGCAGCCTGATTGATATCCTTCAAATCGGCCACGACACGGATGCTCTCCTCGGTAAGCTCGTCCAGCAGCACCTCCGGCCCCCGCACCCGTACCGCCAGAACCTGGGTGATGATAGTGGGCGTCCAGCCTTCGGGGGCGTTGATGGTGCTGATACGGCTGGTCACCTGGAAGGTGCGGGTCTCCACCCGTTTGTTCACCCTGAGGGTGGCGGTCACCTCGGTGATACCGCTCAGGTTTTCCAGCTCATCGGCCAGAGGGATGGCAAATGTCACATCTCCCCCGTTTTGGGCCAGGTTATCGTCCAGCTCGGCCAGGTCTATGGTACCCAGAAGCAGTTCTCCTTCGCCCGCCAGCGCATCCACAGCCTCTTTGCTGCCGGCCACTGTAATGCTCTTGTCGCTGAGACTGAGCGTGATGTCGCTTACACTCAGTCCTCCTCCCGACACCACATTCACCTTGAGCGGAATCTCCGCCGTAGCCCTTATGGGGAAAACTGTATAAATTGTGTCTACATCGCAGTTTACATCCAGCTCCAGCGGGTCGCCGCTTGCTCCGATCAGCTGGAAGGGAAAAGCATCGCTCACTGTCTCCGTCAGGTTGTCCCCAGAGACAATAACTTTAACGTGGGACACCTGGTTAACCAGATCCGCCCGGCCGCTGACAACCAGTTCCACTGGGTCAAAGCGGAAATCATCGTTATCTCCAGCCAAATAGCCCTCGGCCACCGTGCCTTGGAACTCACCTTCTATCCTTACCTTCCGGCTCAGTGCCTGGGCCACTTCCACACTCACTGCGCTGCCGCCCAGCCCGCCCGGTCCGCTGTAAATAATCTCCACATCCGTATCTTTGACCCCGTTAGGCAGAATCACCCGGTAGTTCACCACATGGGTATCCTCTGTGCTGATGTTGGCCACATTCGCCACCAGCCTGGGCTGCTCCCTCTTCAGCACGGCCAATACCGTAGGGGCCGCCTGGACGGTGATGGTGGCCTTCACATCCCGGTTGACAATCATCAGCCCCCGCTCCTCCAGAATTTCTTCCCCAGAAAACTCCACAACTAGGTTTGCAAAGCGTTCGCTGTCCTTTGTTCCATCCTTGGAAGTCACAAACAACCATGCAGCGAAAGCCAGCACAATGGAGAGCACCATATATAGAGCCTTGCTGTCAAGAATCTTCTTTCCCATTGGAATTATCTCCCTTGATACCCCTGAATACGCTGGAAATCCGGGCGGCCGCGGTGACGGGCTTATTCTCCTCGCCGGATCCGGGCATCAGCTCCAGGCGGAGCAGCCGCTCCAAGGTCTCCGGCGATAGGTGACGCTTAAGCATCCCATTGACAGCCACCGAAATCGAACCTGTTTCCTCAGATACAACTGCCACCACTGCGTCGGAGTTCTCACTGATGCCGATACCAGCCCGGTGGCGCATACCCAGATCCCGGCTCAAATTCACATTGCCCGACAGGGGAAGCATACAGCCAGCCCCTATGATGCGCCCGCTTCGGACAATCACCGCCCCATCGTGAAGGGGCGCTTTGTTCCAAAATAAGTTCTTCAAAAGCTCGGCTGACACCTGGCAGTCCAGGCTGGTGCCGGTCTTGAGCACGTCGTCCAGCAGTGTGCGGCGCTCAAATACCATCAGCGCCCCCACCCTGTCCCTGGAGAGGGACGCATAGGCGTCCACCGTCTCCTTAATGGCTGTTTCCAGGTCGTTGCTGTAGCTCTCCGCTACAAACAGCTCTTTAATTTTTCCGCTGCCCATCTGTTCCAGAAACCGGCGCAGCTCCGGCTGAAACAGGATGATAAGGGCGATGACGCCCAGCTCCACCGCGTTGTTCAGCACCGTGCGGACAACCCTCAGATGGAGCTGCGGCAGATTGGCCAGCGCCATAGCCACCACAATAAATAAAATAGCCTTGACCACCTGCCCGGACCGGCTGCGCCGCACGAAGCGGAACAGGTGGTAAATACCAAAGGCAATGATGGCCATATCCAGAAGGTCGGTGAGGCCGATGAGCCTGAGGTATTCCGGCACCAGCTCAAGCGTCTGCATAATGTTTTCCACGCATGCCCACTCCTTTCCTCCCCGAAACTGTTGCGGCAGCGGAATACCGCACTGCGGCATTTTGAACATTATAGCTTATCTCTCCGTCGTTGGCAAGTAATTCAAGGAGAATTCAGAGAAAATTCATGTCCTGCGCCATAGAAAGCGGAGGGGGCGCGGTCTGCGCCGCGCCCCCCTCCGTCCTATTTTTTTGCCGTTCTTGCCAGCTCCCGGACAGCCGCCGCCGCTTGATCCACCTGATCTGGGCGGTTAAAGGCGGAAAAGCTGAACCGAATGGTTCCGGTTTCCACAGTGCCCGCCGTGCGATGGGCCAGCGGTGCGCAATGCAGCCCCGAGCGTACCGCAATCCCCCGCTTTGCCAGCATCTCACCTGCCTCCTCGCAGTCCAGGCCGTCCACAATCACGGAGCACAGGCCGCTCTGACTGTCGCCCCAACCTCGGAACACTGTGACGCCGGAACAGCGTTCCAGCGCGTCCATCATCCGCCCGGCCAATGCCCGCTCATGGCGGTGGATACGGCCGGCGCCCGTTCTGGCCACGAATTTCATCCCCTCCAGCAGGCCAGCCGCACCACATACGTTGTGGGTGCCCGCCTCCAAGCGGTCAGGGAGAAAGTCCGGCATCTCCTGCTGTGCAGACAGGCTTCCCGTCCCGCCGTACAGCAAAGGCTGTACCTGGCCGCCGCACAGCAGCAGCCCTGTGCCTTGGGGCCCATACAGGCCCTTGTGTCCCGGCATGGCGATGAATGCCGCCCCCCAGCTCTCCATGTCCACGCTGAGCATCCCGGCAGACTGGGACGCATCCACAATCAGGGGCACGCCCCGCTCCTTGCAAAGCTGAGCAATACGTCCCACGGGCTGGATGAACCCAAACACATTAGACACATGGTTGCAGATCACCGCATCCACATCGGATGTAACCTCCCGCTCAAAGGCGGCGTATACCCCTTCCGGGTCAAACAACGGCCCGGCCGCCTCCTTGACCTTTACCCCGGGGATGGCGTAAAGAGGCCGGGTGACGGCATTGTGCTCATAGCCGGAGATCACTGCCGTTCCTCCGGGCCCTACCAGAGATCGGATGGCAATGTTCAGCCCGTGGGTGGCGTTTGAGGTCAACACCACCTGCTCCGGGTCATTCACATGAAACATCCGTCTCGCCTGCTCCCGCAGCTGATACATCAGCTCCGCCGCCCTCATGCCCGGGGCATGCCCTCCCCGTCCCGGACTGGCCAGGTGCGTCATGGCCCAGGCGGAGGCCCGGGGCACCGCCCCGGGCTTTTCCAGCGTGGTGGCCGCGCTGTCCAGATAGATCATGATCTCACCTCGCTGTACTCTCCCTCTGCTGTCTGAAGGAACACCTGCTTGGGCGACATACCCTCCCGGCGCAGTACCGTCAGCGCGTCAGTGAGCCGTCTTTCTGGAATACGCACACAGTAACCACAGCCCTCCTTGGAGATGAGCTTAGGCGAACGCTGAACCCAGCCGGGAATGCCCACCCGCTCCAGCACCTGCGCGGTGCGCTGGGCATAGGTGAGCGAGCGGCAGATGATGAGATAATAAACCATTAGCCCACCCGTCCTTTCCCTGTTTTGAGAAACACGTAAGCGCTCCTCTCAAGGACATCATATTCCCTGAAAGGAGCGCAGGTGACACTGTTCATATTTCTTCTCTCCTGCCCAGAAACACAAGGACAGCTTGTAACTTCATTGGTGCCTTTGATTTTGGCGGAGCGCAGGAGTAATCCCAAACGGCCCCGAATTCTCTTTTTCTATCAACTGAGGGGGCTCAAATCCCCAAGCGCTTCCCTGAAATTCCCAAACCATAGAAAATCAGCTGCCCTTAGGCGCTGTTTGAAAATTGCCGCCATGCCCAAACGAGCCCTAGGGCTGGGCGCTTCCGGTGACAATCATGTTGGGCCAGCGCGCCTCCATGCGCGCATCGCCGTACTGCCGGTCGATGAACTCCTCAAAGGCATTGGCGGGCTCAGGCTGGATGGGCCGGGTGCTGTAGCGCAGCATGGCGGAGCTGGTGAGCAGGGCGTTGCAGGCCATGACAAATACCACGATCCAGGTGGCGATCTTGCCCGCCAGGGCGGGCAGGGACTCGATCCCCTTGGACATGGGGGGATAGATCATCTTGATCCACACCACCGCCAGCACGCCCCAGAAAAAGCAGAACAGCACGTTGGTGCGCCCGCCGATGTTCAGCGGCATTTCGCTGTAGTCCCAGAACACCGTGCCGAATACCAGCTCAGTGAACACGCTGCACAGGTACTCATAAGCGCCGCCCACCAGGAATCCCGCCAGAAAGATATAGCGGTCGCTTTTCTCCGCCAGCCCCTGGAGGGTAACGGTGAGCACCACTGCCCCCAGCCCCCACACAAAGCTGAAGGGGCCGTAGAGCACACTGGAGCGGTTCATCCATTCCCCGTCCACCAGGCCGCACCAGAAGGTCTCGATGATATCCCCCAGCAGGGCGGAGATGAGGAACACCCATGCCAGCTTGTCCCAGCACAGGCCCTTGGCAAAGGTGTATGATCCCTCATCCTGTCCTGGGCCCGCCTCCAGTCCGGGATAGGCCCTTTGCAGACGCTTCCAGACGCTGTTGTAGATGCGCCCGGCCAGCCTGCCCTGGCCGCTGCCCGCCAGACGCTCCTCGTAGCGGGAGGCGTCCCCGGTGCGCACGGCGTAGAAGACGGCGGCAAAGTCCAGGGCAGTGAGGACAAAGCAGACGATGACCACGAGCTGCCGGAGCAGCTCGGGAACCAGCATCAATCCGGCCAGCAGGAAGGGGTGGATGATGAAATACGTCAGATAATAGACCCCGGCTACCAGGGCGGAGGAAAGAAGACCCTTACCCGTACCGGACAGCAGACGGCTGCGTTCCTGGTTCCAGCGGATCTTGGGCCCCACCCGTTGGAAAAAGTAGTCGCCGATGCGCTCCACCACAGAGGACACCACCATGGTGGCCAGGAAGGATAGAACAGGCCGCCCGGCCAGAGTGGGCAGCAGCAGGATCAGAAGGACAAAGGTGAAGCCGTAGGATAGAACCAGCGGCAGGGCGACCACGCCGCGGTTACAAAATTTGCGCCGGCTGACGGCATAGTACCCCGCCTCCGCCGCCCATCCCAGGAAGGAATAGATAAGCAGATACAGAGCCAGTTCATAGAAATCATACAACGATGGTCACAGCCTTTCTCTCTATACGCAGCCTTTTATGCTGGATTATACCATAATTCGAGGATAGTTCAATACCCAGCGGGAAGAAATCACAATTCCATGCCTCTCCGCGCCCAGCTGGCAGGGGGATTTCGGCGATATATCCACTTGCATTTTGTGCCGAAATGGGTTACACTGGAAAACAGGCAGAGTAGGAGCGCGCGTGTCAGGAGGCATTGCCTCCGCAGTGCCGGCGGGACGGGGAGTTGTCCGCCGGACGAAAAGCCGCAAGGCTTGCAGTGCGCCCTCCGCATCCCGCTGCCGCATGGTGGAACTGCGCCTTTTGGGCTTCCTTTGTGCGGCATACCCGTTTTGGGTGCTGCCGAATAAAAAAGGAGGTCTTTTTTTATGGAAATTTTCACAACACCCTTCTCCCGTGCCTACTGGCGGTGCGCCGCGCGGGACGCGAAAAAGCTGCGCGTGCTGGTATTCTCCGCGCTGATGGTGGCCGCCTGTGTGGCGCTGAGCTACCTAAAATCCATCCCCATTGCCGACAATATCCGAGTGACCTGGGGCTTCCTGGCCAGGGCGCTGTGCGCCTTGGTGGGCGGGCCGGTGAACGCGCTGCTGTTCGGCTTTGTGGAGGATACGGTGAGCTACTTTATGAACCCGGACGGCGGATATAACCCCTTTTACATCTTCACCACTATGCTGGGGGTGCTCACCTACGCGCTGTTTCTCTACCGCTCGGAGGTGACGGTGACACGCATCTTCCTGGCCAAGCTGGCCACCAACATCCAGAACGTGTTTTTGCAGTCGCTGGGCACCTACCTGTGGTACTCCAGCAAGGGGTATTGGGCCATCGTAGGGGTGAGCGCGGTGAAAAACGCCGTGATGCTGCCTATTCAAACCATCATGCTGGCGGCGCTGTTCGCCGCGCTGCTGCCTGTGCTGCATCGGATGGGCTACCTGCCCGACCAGGCGGCCCGGCTGAAGTTGTGGAAGAGGCCGGGGTGGCTGGATCGGCAAAAGACACCGGCCAATGTGGAAGAACCCTCCAGAAAGGACCCTTGGGAGGACTGACCGCCTGGACCGCATAACCAGAGCCATGTCCGCATACCTTCCCATGAGGGGGGATGCGGACATGGCTTTTGTTCAGTGGCTGGGGAATTTTCTGTGGGGCGGGCCGCTGCTGGCGGCGTTTCTGGCGGTGGGACTGTGGTATTCTTTTGGCTCCGGCTTTTTCCAGCTCTTCGGGCTGCCTGTGTGGTGGCGGACCACAGTGGGCTCCCTGTTCCGGCGAAGGAAGGGGGAGGGCGAGGGGGGCGGGGTAACCCAGCTACAGGCCTTGTCCACCGCCCTGGCGGCCACCATCGGAACCGGCTCCATCGCCGGGGTGGCCACCGCCATCGCCTACGGCGGGCCGGGGGCGGTGTTCTGGATGTGGATGTCCGCCCTGCTGGGGATGATGACCGGGTGTGGTGAGAAGATTTTGGCGGTGCGCCACCGGGAACGCGGTCCTGACGGACGCTGGCGGGGCGGGCCTATGCAGTATATGGGGAAGGGGCTGCGCCTGCCGGGATTGGCAAAAATATTTGCCCTTTTGTGCATTGGGGAGACGCTGACAGGGGGCAATCTGGCCCAGGCAAACTCCATTGCCACGGCCCTGTCCGCTTCCGGGGAAATCAACCCCATGGCCGTGGGCGTAGTGCTGGCGGTGGTCACCGCCGTGGTGCTGATGGGAGGTATCCGCCGAATCGGCAGGCTGTGTGAGCTGCTGGTGCCCGCCATGGCGCTGCTGTTTGTGGGGGCGGGGCTGGCGGTGATTGCCGTCAACTGGCAGGCGGCGCCGGAGGCACTGGAACAGATTGTGCGCTACGCCTTTGCTCCACGGGCGGTGGCGGGAGGCTATGCCATGGGGACAGCCCTGCGTTATGGGGTGGCCCGGGGGGTGTTTACCAATGAGGCCGGGGTGGGTATGTCCGCCATCGCACATGCCTGCGCCGATGTGGACGAGCCGGCCGAACAGGGGATGTGGGGCATTTTTGAGGTGTTCTTTGCCACTATGGGTATCTGTACGGTGACGGCGCTGGTTATACTCACCTCCGGGGTGTACGACCCGGCCCGGATGCTGCCCCTGGCAGAGGGGGGCGCGGTGCCACAGGAGCTGCTGGGCGCGCCGCTGACGGTGGCGGGGTTTGCCACCCTGTTTGGCGAGGCGGGGGAGTGGATTGTATCGGTGAGCCTGATTTTGTTTGCGTTTACCTCCCTCATTGGCTCAGGGTATTACGGGCGGCGAGGGGTGGAGACGCTTACCCCTGCACGGTGGGCCCAGGGGCTGTACCAGCTGGCGTTTCCCGCCTTTATTGTGCTGGGAGCTGTGGGAGATGTTACGGCGGTGTGGCAGGCGGTGGATGTATTCAGCGGTCTGCTGGCGGTGGTAAATCTGCCCGCGCTGCTGCTGCTGTCTCCGGAAGCGCTCTATCTGCTACGGGTATGGCTGGTGGGGCAAAAAAAGAAAATGGAGAATTGAGAAGAATCCACTTGACAACGGGAGAAAAGCTGGTATAATAATCTACGTTGCGCCACACTACAGCGGCAAGAAGCATTGTGACTTCGCCACCGATTTGCAGCGGTATCGAAGAGGTCATAACGAGCACGATTGGAAATCGTGTAGCGGCTGAAACCGCTCGAGGGTTCGAATCCCTCCCGCTGCGCCAAAAGAATCAAACGGTAGATGCCGTAGGCTGAACGCCTACGGCATCTACCGTTTCTGGGGTTTTGCCCTCCCAATTTTCGCAAGCCGAACGACAGATGCCAACAGGCCATTTTGAGCGACTGGCGGTATTTGAACCCGCACAGTCACAATTGGGGTTAGCTCCCATTTTGAGCGGGAAAAAATGCGTTATTTTCGCTGGGGCGCTATGGGCGGAGAGCGTCAAAACCTTGAACGATGTCCTCCGTATCGCCTCCAGTCTGGGCCAATACGAGTTCATTGAGGGCGTTATCACAGACAAAGAGCTGGGAGGTTGTCTGGAGGTGTGGCCATAAGCCAGGTATTATCCACAAAAAATCATTCTGCCAGCCCACGCACCGCCAGAGTTTCAAGCCCGCTCTACGCTCTGGAGCTCCATGGAGCAGATTGAGAAATCCAGTGATGGCTCAGCTTACCCGTGAAATCGAACTTACCCTTCCTGCGGAACTGTCCATAGTGGCACAGCTAGCACTTTGTCCGTTCCTACGTCCAGGACAATTTTATAGCTGCTGGGATGTGCGCTGACTTTGTGCTCCATGATAAGAGCGATGGGAACCCCCACACTCACATCATGTTGACGATCCGGCCCCTTCATCCTGATGGTATAGCCCGTTATGATCTCAATAATCACTTTAATATTATATTTTCTGTTACAGTTCTTTCCGTATTCGATTCAACGCGTTTTTCTCCAGCCGGGACACCTGAGCCTGGGAGATACCTACCTCGGCAGACACCTCCATCTGGGTTTTTCCCTGGAAAAAGCGCAGTGCCAAAATGCGCCGTTCCCGCTCATCCAGCTTGCTGATCGCGTCTCCCAGCGCAATATGCTCCAGCCATGCCTCATCGGTGTTTTTCTTGTCCTTCACCTGATCCATCACGCACACTGTATCGCCGCCATCCGAGTACACCGGCTCAAACAGGGATACCGGATCCACCACCGCGTCCAGCGCCATCACCACATCCTCCCGGCGCAGCTCCAGTATTTGGGCAATCTCATCCACTGTGGGCTCCTTCTGGTGCTCCGCCATATACTTCTCCTTGGCCTGGAGCACCCGGTATGCCGTGTCCCGCACCGACCGAGATACCCGGATAGCGCTGTTGTCACGAAGATACCGCCGGATTTCACCCACGATCATGGGGACGCCATAGGTAGAAAAACGCACATCCATTTCAATATTGAAATTATCAATAGCCTTGATAAGGCCAATACAGCCCACCTGAAACAGGTCGTCCACATTTTCTCCCCTGCCGGCAAACTTCTGGATCACCGACAGAACCAGCCGCAGATTACCGGAGATCAGCTCCTCCCTGGCTCCCATGTCCCCCGCCCGGGCCCGGCGCAGCAATTCCATGCTCTCCTCACTTTTAAGCACCTTCAGCTTGGACGTATTGACCCCGCAGATCTCCACCTTGCCCTGCACCGCGAACACCTCACTCGGAATTGATTCAAAGTCAGTATTTCCGATGAGCGCCCATTCATACTGTGGCGGGGCAGGCTATATTTTTTATCGTCAGACCACTTTCGATGGAATTTTTTATTCCCCCTTTCTTACGTCACATCATCCGCAGAATCTCCTTTTTCAGCCGGTCGATGATCCGTTTTTCCAGGCGAGAGATGTAGGATTGACTGATGCCCAGCTGATCCGCTACCTCCTTCTGGGTCCGTTCCCTCCGTCCATCCAGGCCAAAGCGCAGCGTGATGATGGTGCGTTCCCGCTCCGACAGCTTTGTGATCGCCGTAAACAGGAGATCCCGATCCACATCGTCCTCCAACGGCTTTTCAATGCTGTCCCCTTCGGTGCCCAGCACATCGGACAGAAGCAGTTCATTGCCGTCCCAGTCAGTGTTCAGCGGTTCGTCCAGAGACACCTCTCCCCGGCGGTTGGCATTTTTTCGCAGATACATCAGGATCTCATTCTCAATGCACCGGGACGCATAGGTGGCCAGCTTGATATTTTTGGCAGGTTTATAGGTCTCAACTGCCTTGATCAACCCGATAGTGCCAATGGAAATCAAGTCCTCAATGCCTACCCCGGTGTTTTCAAACCGCCGGGCGATATATACCACCAACCGCAGGTTGTGCTCGATAAGGCGGGAACGGGCGGGCAGCCGGGTATCCTCCCCCTCCAGCTCGGCTAGAAGCCGTCCCTCCTCCTCCCGGGTCAGCGGAGCCGGCAGAGTGTCGCTGCCCCCAATATAGTGGATCGAACCTTGGACCGGGACGCCAAGCCGGGCCAGCAGACGGCACAGCCATAAATATGTATCGGTTAACAGCACTCTAAATTCCTCCTATCAACGCCTGATACCCGCCGCCATCGTCCAGCGGCGTGGGTGACAGCGCCACCAGCAGCCTGCCCAGCGGCCTCCCATCCACCGTCACCTGCCGGGAGCGCAGAGCCAGCAGCATCCCGCACTCCACCCCCACCGCCCGATAGGGGACGAGACGCGCCTGCCGTGATCCGATGGCATGACACCGCTCCACCGACTGGACAGGGTTTCCGGGATCCGCCCAATTAGGCAGGGCTCCGGCCAGAGCATGGCAGTATGCCACCACCACCGGGCGGTTATCGGCGGGGTCGGTAAGGGTATGGCCGGTGTCCCGCAGTGCGGTCATATCCACCGTCTTTTCCCCCAACACAATTTTCAATTGGGCCAGTTCCCCGCCATGCCGTCCCACCCGGCGAAAAAACAGAGAGAGCACAAAATAGCACGCTACAAAGGACAACAGCAGCAGCCGGACATCAATAGGCGTATAGAATACTCCGTGCTCCAGCGTAAGCGAGGCGTTCCCCAACAGCTCCAACCCCAGTACCACTCCCGCCAGGGCGGCGGATGCGCCAAAAAAGAGCACCGTCACCCGCAAAAGGTACCGCTCCCCGCCATAGGCGGCAAGGGCCATCAGCACCCCTGATGCCAGTTTACACGGCCAAGCGGCCAGCCAAGCCAAGCCAGGCAGAAAGATCAGCGCCGCGTACAGCGCTCCCGCAGCTGCTCCCAAGCCGATGCGCCAGCGCGCCAGCGCCGCCCCCGCCATCCGGCCCGCCGCCAGCAGCAACAGGTAGTTGGCGATCAGGTTCAGCAAAAACAGTAGATCTATGTATACCACCGTCACCAGGCCGGGCCTCCCCTCTATCAGTCCTGCCCAAAATTATAGCCTTGCATGGCATCAAAAAAAGCCGAAGCAAGTCCAAGAAATAAAAAAATGGCCCGCCGGTCTTGCCCGGCGGGCCGCTGCTGTCATACAATCAATTCACAAAGCGCCTGTACCAGCGCGTCCATCTCCTCATCGGTCCCAATGCTGATACGAAGCCAATCTTGGATATCCGGCCTGTCCCACCAGCGCACTAATATGCCACGCTCCCGCAACCCGTCCAGCAACGCCCTTCCTGCACGGCCTGGGCAGCTGACGAACAAAAAATTCGTTTGGGAAGAAAGTACTGTAAAGTTTTTATCCTTCAATGCTCTTACCGTGCGCTCCCGGGTATTTATCACCCGGCGGCAAATTCCCTGGAAATAATCCTCGTCGCGGAACGCTGCGGCCGCCCCTGCCTGGGCCAGCCGGTCTACGGTATAAGAGTTAATAGAATCCCGCACACATCGCAGGCCATCAATCAATCCGGGGTTTCCCATAGCCCACCCCACCCGCAGGCCCGCCAACGCCCGTGACTTGGAACTGGTCTGCACCACCAGCAGATTTGGATAGCGGTCAATGAGACCCACGGCACTGTCCGCGCCAAAGTCAATGTACGCTTCATCCACAATAACCACCGCATCTGGGTTGGCGGTAAGTACCTTCTCCACCGCATCCAGCCCCGCTGCGATCCCCGTAGGCGCGTTGGGATTGGCCAACACTATTCCGCCATTATGGCCGCACAGCAGATCTATGGGAATCGAAAAGTCCGGGTTCATGGGCACTTCCCGGAATTTCAGGCCGAAGAAATTGGCGTATACTGGGTAAAAGCTATAGGTGATGCTGGGGAACACTACCTCCCTGTCAGGGTTAAAAAACGCCTGGAAAGCAAAGGCCAGTATCTCATCCGAGCCGTTGCCGCAGAACACCTGACTCACATCCAGCCCTTCCCGCCGGGCGATGGCAGTTCTCAGATCCAGACACTCTGGATCCGGGTAGAGCCGCAGGCATTCCCCTGCCGCTTCCTGGATAGCCTCAACAACCCTGGGTGAGGGCGGATAGGGGCACTCATTGGTATTTAGCTTGATGAATTTACGATCCTTTGGCTGTTCTCCCGGGGTATAGGGCACAATGTCCCGGATGCGCCTGCTCCAATACTGGTTCATTGGGATGCCTCCTCCCGCCTCACTTTTTTGACAGACTTTTCAGCCTTGGCCCGGGGAATCATCACCTCATGGCCACAGCCCAGACATCTGAGTTTGAAATCCATCCCCACCCGGAGCGCCTTCCACTCCTTGCAGCCACATGGATGGGTCTTTTTCAGCTCCAAAATATCGCCGACCCGAATGTCCATCGGCATATCACGCGCCCCCCTTGCCGGGCTTTTCGCCCTTAATCCTATCCCAGTACATCTTGGCCGCCTGCTCCGTCTTGTTGGGGCCATACTCATAGTACACATGATCCTTAATAGCATCGGGCAGATACTGCTGCGCTACCCAGTGGTTTGGATAGCTGTGGGGATAAAGGTAGCCCTGCTCCCGCTCAAATCCCGCACCGTCTGCGTGTACGTTCTGTAAATGCCGGGGGTAGTCCCCGGTCCGCCCCGCCCGCACATCGGACAAAGCGGCGTCAATGGCATTGAGCACACTGTTGGACTTGGGGGCGGTGGCCAGCAAAATCACTGCCTGGGCCAGGGGCAGCCGCGCCTCGGGCAGCCCAAGCTGGAGCGCACTGTCTACGCAGGATTTTACAATGGCCGCCGCCTGGGGATAGGCCATGCCGATATCCTCGCTGGCAGAGCACAAGATGCGCCGGATGGCGGTGAGCATGTCCCCCGCCTCCAACAGCCGTGCCAAATAATGCAGGGCCCCGTCCGGGTCAGACCCCCGCATGGACTTCATCAGCGCGGAGGCAATATCAAAGTGGTCGTCCCCGTCCCGGTCATACCGCATGGCAGATCGCTGGGCCACCAGCTTTGCGTCCTCCAAAGTGACCGTGAGCACCCCATCCTGGATGCGGCTGGCGGTCATCAGAAGCTCCACGGCATTGAGCGCCTTGCGCACGTCCCCTCCGCAGCAGGCCGCCAAGTGCTCCCGCACCCCGTCCTCACAGGATGCCTCCACCTCAAGCTCCTGGGCCTGTAAAGCAATTCCCCTGTCCACTGCCGGCAGGATATCGTCCGCTGTCAGCATTTTAAATTCAAAAACGGTGGAGCGGGACAGAATGGCGTTGAATATGGTAAAATACGGGTTTTCCGTAGTGGAAGCAATCAGCGTAATTTTCCCGTTCTCAATGAACTCCAGCAAAGACTGCTGCTGTTTTTTATTAAAGTATTGAATCTCATCCAGGTAGAGCAGCACACCGTTGGGCGCCAGCAGCGTGCCCACCTGGTCCATTACCTCCCGTATGTCGGCCAGGGATGCGGTCGTGGCATTGAGCCGCCGCAGAGTACGGCCCGACCGCTGGGCAATGATATTGGCCACGGTGGTTTTCCCGGTGCCGGAGGGGCCGTAAAACACCATGTTGGGGATTTTCCCACTGTTGATTACCCGACGGAGCAGGCCGTCTCGGCCCAAAATATGGCTCTGGCCCAGCACCTCCTCCAGGCTTTGCGGACGGATACGGTCCGCAAGCGGCTGGTACATACACGCTCCCCTCCTTTCATGCCAGTTCAGACGATTGCTGACATTGTACCACAATGCGCCGTTGGCCGCAAGCAGGGCTTTCCTTTTTCCTTCATCGGGTGTATACTCTTTTTAACACACATAAGGAGGTACTGCTATGCTGATCAAAAATGCAGTCATTTTCACCGCCCTCCAGCCTGAGCCCATCCAGGCAGACATTTCCATGGCAAACGGAACGATCAGGGCCATCGCTCCCGGTCTTTCCCCCTCCCCTGGTCAAGAGGTGGTGGACGCCGCCGGGATGCGGATCTACCCGGGGTTTGTGGACGCCCACAGCCACCTCGCCTTGGACGGCTATGGCATGGGCTACGACAGCATCGACTACAACGAAATGGGAAACATCATCTCCCCCCAGCTCCGGGGCATCGACAGCTTCAACCCCCAGGACCGTTCCATCGAAATGGCCCGGCGGGGCGGCGTCACCACCGTAGGCGTAGGGCCGGGCAGTGCCAATGTACTGGGCGGCACCTTTTTTGCCGTGAAAACCTACGGCAGCTGTGTGGATGACATGATTCTCCGGGACCCGGTGGCCATGAAATGCGCCTTCGGCGAAAACCCAAAGCGGTGCTACAAGGACAAGGGCAATTCCGCCCGCATGTCTACTGCCGCCAAGCTGCGTGAAACCCTGTTCGCCGCCCGGGACTACATGAAGCGCAAGGAGGCCGCTGGAGACGACGTTCAGAAGCAGCCCAAATTCGACCTGAAAATGGAAGCGCTCATCCCCGTACTCCAAGGCGAGATTCCCTTGAAGGCCCACGCCCACCGGGCAGACGACATCTGCACCGCCATCCGCATTGCCCGGGAGTTCAGCCTCAAGCTCACCCTGGAACACTGCACCGAGGGTCATTTGATCCCGGAGATCGTGGCCCGCGCCGGCTGCCCTGTGGCGGTGGGCCCCACCCTCACCCACGCCAGCAAGCTGGAACTTGCCAATAAGAGCTTTGATACCCCGGGTGTGCTGGCCCGTGCCGGCTGTCAAGTGAGCATCATCACCGATTCATCGGTCATTCCCCAACAGTACCTCTCCCTCTGCGCCGGGCTGGCAGTCAAGGCCGGGATGGATCCCTTTGCCGCGCTACAGGCCATCACCATCAATCCCGCCAGGCATCTGGGGGTCGCAGACCGTGTGGGCTCCCTGGAGGTTGGTAAAGACGCTGACCTGGTGATTACCGACGGCGACCCCATGGTGAGCGACACCACCGTAAAAATGGTATTCATCAACGGCCGGAAAGTCGTCGGCTGAGAAAAGCCCCGGGCGGGAGAACCGCCCGGGGCTTTTACGGTTTCAGCAGTCGTTCAGCTCTGGCAGCATCGCCGGTACTGCACGCCCGCTTTTTCATTCAATCCTTCCAGCTCCACCATTTGAGCTGCTCGGGATTCTCAATCCGGCCTTCGGCCCAGGCCACCGCCAGCCGGTATACATACAGCACGCAGCGGTCCACCGTGCAGCCCTGCATAGCGCACTCCTGGGCGTAAAGCGCCTCCGGGTCTTTCCCCTTCAGATCGTCCACCCGCTCAATGCCCAAAGCGTTCAAGTGGGCGGCCATATTTTTACCCACACCAGGAATGGCGGTCAGCTCCAATTTCATGCCAACTCCTTCCCCTCGCTTGGATCTGCATCCGCAGATGATTTCAAGATCCGTTCAAATTCGATCTCATGGCGCAATGCGATTCCATATTGGCCAATCAAAGGTATCTCCGGCTTCAATTGCCTGGAACGGTCCATTGCGTTACGGAAGAGCCGCGCCATATCAAAGCCCCGCTTTTGGTAAAACCGCATGGCATCCACATTATCATTCGTTGTGACAAGCACAACCTTTGAGCACCCCTGTTCCCTGGCCTCCCGGACTACAGCCTCTACAAGCGCGGTTCCTATCCCAAGGTTTTCCCGTAAACTGTCTAAAGAAACAATTTCCAGCATGCCGTCATTAATCACATAGGTCACCAAACCCAAAATGACGCCTTCCTCCGCCCAATAGAATCCATTTACTTTGGTCATATCAATTTCTGTTCCGCGCACGATCATAGTGGTGGTAAACCAATGCTGCTCCAAAAATTGATTGATCAAAGCCCGGTTCGCGTCGGTAATTCGCTCAAAAGTCATTGCCGGTCCTCTTTAAATCCAGCTCAGTAAATAGGGTATTTGGCGGTCAGCTCCGCCACCCCGGCCCGGATGACCTCCGCCTTGGCCTCGAAGTCGGTGGCAGCCAGCATGATATACTCCGCCACCTGGTCCATATCCGCCTCCACAAAGCCGCGGCTGGTGACGGC
The DNA here is from genome assembly GCA_948670295.1 of uncultured Oscillospiraceae bacterium. Taxonomy (GTDB): domain Bacteria; phylum Bacillota; class Clostridia; order Oscillospirales; family Oscillospiraceae; genus Enterenecus. The sequence continues at coordinate 33,776 of CAPOAR010000015.1, forward strand.
GGGGCTGCCCACCCGCAGGCCGCTGGTCTGGAAGGGAGAGCGGGGGTCGCCGGGCACCTTGTTCTTGTTGGCAGTGATGCGCACCTCGTCCAGGCGGCGCTCCAGCTCCTTGCCGGTGAGGTCGCCCATGTCCCGCAGGTCGATCAAGGACAGGTGGTTGTCCGTACCCCCGGACACCAGCTTCATCCCCCGCCTGGTGAGACCGTCGGCCAGGGCGGCGGAGTTCTTCACGATCTGCTGCTGGTAGGCTTTGAACCCGGGGGTCAGCGCCTCGCCCAGGGCCACCGCCTTGGCGGCGATTACGTGCATCAGCGGGCCGCCCTGGGAGCCGGGGAAGATGGCGGAGTTCAGCTTCTTGGCCAAATCCTCGTCGTTGGTGAGCAGCAGGCCGCCCCGGGGCCCCCGGAGGGTCTTGTGGGTGGTGGTGGAGGTGACATGGGCATAGGGCACAGGGGAGGGATGGAGCCCTGCCGCCACCAAGCCCGCGATATGGGCCATATCCACCCACAGGTAAGCCCCCACCTGATCGGCGATGGCGCGGAAGCGTTCAAAATCAATCACTCTGGGATAGGCGGATGCCCCCGCGATGATCATGCGGGGCTTGCACTCGCGGGCGATGCGCTCCACCTCGTCATAGTCGATCACGCCGGTCTCCTCGTTTACGCCGTAGGACACCATTTTGAAATACTTCCCGGAGAAATTCACCGGGCTGCCATGGGTGAGGTGCCCGCCGTGATCCAGATTCATGCCCAGCACCGTGTCGCCGGGCTGGCACAGGGCCATATAGACGGCGTAGTTGGCCTGGGCGCCGGAATGGGGCTGGACGTTGGCAAACTTCGCGCCAAACAGCTTGCACGCGCGCTCAATGGCCAAGTTCTCCGCCACGTCCACACACTGGCAGCCGCCGTAATACCGCTTGCCGGGGTAGCCCTCAGCGTACTTGTTGGTGAGCACGCTGCCCATGGCGGCCAGCACCGCCTCGGACACAATGTTCTCCGACGCAATGAGCTCAATATTGTCGCACTGCCGCTGATACTCCGCCCGGATGGCCGCGCCCACCTCGGGGTCGTGCTGGGACACAAAGTCCATATACTCCAAAACCATATCTGTCTCCGCCTTTCAAATTTAGTCCCTGATATTATACATGGTTTTTCCAAAAAGCACAACTGCTGCCAGTCAAAAAAACGCCCTCGCTTTTTTGTGTTTTTTGTGCTATCCTGTTGGTGAGGTGAGTTTTATGACAAAACAAGACGTGCGGGCCATCGTGGAGGCGCTGAAAGAGCTGTACCCCGATTCCCTGTGCTCCCTGCAATACGAGAAGGACTACGAGCTGCTGTTCGCCGTGCGGCTGTCCGCCCAGTGCACCGACGAACGTGTGAACAAGGTAACCCCCGCCCTGTACGAGCGTTTCCCCACCCTGGAGAGCTTTGCGGAGGCCGACATAGAAGAGGTGGGCCAGTACATCCACTCCTGCGGCTTTTTCCGGGGTAAGAGCCGGGATCTGGTGCTGTGCGCCCAGATGCTGCTGAGCGAATACGGCGGAAAGGTGCCGGAAACCATGGAGGACCTGCTTCGCCTGCCCGGTGTTGGCCGCAAGACCGCCAACCTCATTTTAGGCGACATACACGACACCCCCGGCGTGGTGGTGGCGGACACCCACTGCATCCGCATCACCGGGCGGCTGGGGCTGACCGACGGCACCAAAGATCCAGCCAAGGTGGAACAGCAATTGCGCAAAATCCTGCCCCCGGAGGAGTCCAACAACTTCTGCCATCGGATGGTGCTCCATGGACGGGCGGTATGCACCGCCCGGAAGGCCAAGTGCGGCGAGTGCGTGTGCGCACCTTGGTGTAAGTACGCGAATACAGCTTCTAAGGCGTAAAGGAGGCCCGCCCCGGTGACCGGGGCGGGCTGTTCTATGCTTTATGATCGGAAGCTGTCCAGTATCTCCTTGAGCTGATCCTCCGTCCCCTCGGTGGACAGGGTTTTTAGGGCTGTCACCTTGTATAGGATGCCCTCCCGCATAAAATAGCCTGTGCAGTCTTGGTAGGGAGCTTCCTCCGGCCCACGGTATTGGATGATCTCCGCCACCGTCCCGCCGGGCATGGTGTAGCTGCCCAACGGCTCCAGACTGCCCTCTGCAAGGCCAAGGCCGCCGCTGGCGCCGCTTCCACGCCACAGCTCCGTGCGAATCGTAATCTCGACCTCCGCGCCGATTTCCTTCAAATCGCAGCCAATGATGTCGATGCCCCACAGCACATCGTACTCTGTGTGGAACAGAATAACCTGAAACCACCCGTTCCAGTTCTCACCGTCCCCAGGCCAAACGCAGGGAATACCCTCCCCCAAAAAGGTTTTTACCTCCTCCCAGGTATCAAATATCAGGCTCACTGGGGCGCATGGCCCTTCCCGGCCCTCGCTGGCGGCGAGCAGCTCCGGGCTGAACGCGCTGAGCGGATACTTCGTCATGGGACTTCCGCTTACCGTATAGCCCTCGTCCGTGCCGTTGGCACCGAAAAAGAGCTGAATGGTAAGCCGCTCCAACAGCTCTGGGCCGGCGGCTGCGGCGGCCCCCGTCACCAGCAGGGCGGCCGCGGCGGCGGCCGCAACGATCTGTTTCCAGTTTTTCACCGGCTTGCTCCTCCCCCCGTCCTCCTGGCGGAGTTTTTTCAGCAGCTCCCGTTCTCTCTGCGAACCGGGGGCCAGTCCGTCGAACATCCTGTTCAGCTCATGTCTGTCCATACCCTTCCTCCTCCAATTTGAGTTTCAGCTTTTTCCGCGCCTGGACCAGCCGGGAGCGTACGGTGGAATGGTTCTCTCCCAGCATATCCGAAATTTCCCCGGTGGTGTAGCCCTGGTAGTAGTGGAGATAGAGCACCAGCCGCTGTGGTTCAGGAAGCCCCGCCACCTGTTCCCATACCTCCCCGTCCCTGGGCTGCTCCCAGACGAGGAAATCCAGCATTTCCTCCCCCGCCCGCCGGGTACGCCACCAGTGCTTGAGCTGGTTGCGGCATTCGTTCCGGGCGGTGACGATGAGCCATGCCTTTTCGTGCTCCGGGTCGCGAAAGGGTTCGGTTCGCTCCATCACCTTGCGAAAGACGGTCTGGGCGGCGTCCTCCGCGTCGGGAATACTTTTCATCAGCACCAGGCAGATCTGGTAAACCATGCTGAAGCGCCGCTCATACAGACCGGCCAGCTCCTCCCTTGAACATGCACCCCTGCTCATCGAAACACCCCCTTCGTCTCTGTGTCTATTACACAATTAAGACAAGCCAATTGTTGGCCATCTGAAAAAATTTTTAAAAACAGGGAGGGCAGCCTATGCCGCCCTCCCTGAAAAATTCAGAAGCTGTATTTACAGCCGAAACCGCCGGATAGCCGAGGGATTTTTCCGACAGGCAAGGCAAATTTTTGCAGGAATAATTGGGTTTATTTCAAGAAAATTTAACGCCGCATGCCGGGAAAACACCCGGCCAGACGGTGAATTGAGGTTGTGAATACAGCTTCTAAGCTCCGTCTACACACCCTGGTGCAGCTTAGCCGCCGTCAGGGTGTTTTTCATCAGCATGGCCCGGGTCATTGGTCCCACACCGCCGGGAACCGGCGTGATGTAGGATGCCTTTACAGCCGCTTCCTCAAAGCACACGTCGCCGCACAGCTTGCCCTCCTCGCTGCGGTTCATGGCCACGTCGATGACCACGGCCCCCTCCTTCACCATATCCGCCGTGACCAACCCCGTTTTACCCACGGCTGATACCAGAATATCGGCGGAGGCAGCCAGCTCCTTCAGATCCGGCGTTTTGGAGTGGCACATCACCACCGTGCCATGGGCGTGGAGCAGCAGCAGCGCCATGGGCTTGCCCACAATGTTGGAACGGCCCAGCACCACACAACGCTTTCCCGCCGGGTCGATGCGGTACTCTTTGAGCATCTCCATCACGCCGCCGGGGGTACAAGGCTGGAACACCGGGGCGCCGATGGTGAGCTGGCCTACGTTATAGGGATGGAAGCAGTCCACATCCTTGCCCGGGTCAATGGCCAGCAGCACCTCCCGCTCATCCAACCCCTTCGGCAGGGGCAGCTGAACCAGGATGCCGTCGATATCCGCCCTGCCATTCAGTTCCGCCACCAGCTCCAGCAGCTGTTTTTGGGTGGTTTGCGCCGGCAGCGCATACTCCTCGCTGTAAAACCCGCATTCCTCGCAATCCTTGCGCTTACTGGTCACATAGACCCGGGAGGCGGGATCCTCTCCCACTAAAATCACCGCCAGCCCAGGCTTTCGGGGCAGAGATGCCGCCTCCCCCCGAACATTTTCCTTCAGCTTTGCCGCCAAAGCCTTGCCGTCAATTCGTGTCGCCGCCATTATTTTCCTCCTCCTCATGCTCTTTCTCGCGCTGGACGGGCTCGGCAGAGGCAGACGCAGCCTCCCCCGCCCTCTCTGGTACGGACTCTGCCGCCGGAATGCTTACCTCTGTTTCCGCTTCATTTTTCGCTGCGGCCGCAGGCTGGAACGGGGGCAGCACAGGTCCGGCGGTCTTGCGCCGGACAATATACAGCCCGATACCCACTGCCGCCGACAGGATGCCCAGCATCTGGGACGAACGAATGGGCGTACCGAAGAAATACAGGCTGTCGGTACGAAGCCCCTCAATCACCGCCCGGCCCAGCCCGTACCAGATCACATAGCTGAGGAACATCTGCCCGTTGAACTTTCTGCCCCGCTTCATCAGCAAAATCAGCAGCACCAGCCCCAACAAGTTCCACAGCGACTCATAGAGGAAGGTGGGATGGACCCCCAGCGTGCCGTTCAAAACATTCTGGTACATCTGCTCAGTCTCCAAGAACCCATCCCGCCACAGTTCGTTGGCAATAGAGCTGGAGCACATCCGCCAGGGCAGCTCGGTGAGGCCGCCATAAGCCTCCACATTGACGAAATTCCCCCAGCGCCCAACGAGCTGGCCGATGAGCAGGCCGTAGACAGTGACATCCATGCCGCTCCAGAAGTCCAGCTTCCGCACCCGGCAATAGATCACTGCGGTAACCACTGTGGCTATAACGCCGCCGTAGATGGCCAGCCCCCCATCCCAAAACGCGATCATTCTCAGCAGGCTGAAGGAACCGTCCGCCTGGAAGCATACCGCCGGGTTAAAAATCACGTAATACATACGGGCGCCGAGGATAGCCATGGGCACCACCACAAAAATGGCGTCGGTGATCTTATCCGGGTCCATACCAAACCGTGGCGCGATATGCAGGCCGTATATCACCGCCAGCAGGAAGCCTGCCGCGATGATGACGCCATACCAGTAAATGTTGTGGCCGAGCACGGTGAACGCCACCCGGTTTAACTCAAATTCCAGCCCCAGGCCAGGAAAAAAAACGGTGTTTGTCATGGTCATTCCCCTCTATGTCTTGTCTATTCTTCCGGCGTGATGACGGATAGGACGGCACGCTCCTCCGTGCACCACTCCCGCAGCAGAGCCTCCCCGTCCGCCCGCTCAATGCTCTGAAACACCTGGGGAAAGCTGAGATAGTCCTCCCCATTAAAATGGGCCTCGGCCAGCTCAATGCAGGTGTCCTCCATAGAGTTGAGATGGCGCACCATGGTGCCGTAGGCCGCCCTTTTCAGCCGGTCCCAAAGCGCGGGGTCTATACCCTCCCGCCCCAGGCGGGACGCCTCCTTCAGCACCTCGCCGCGCACCCGCTCCGGATCCCGGCTCTCCCCCTCCGCCACAACAAACGCACAGCCCGGGCCGGAGGAATAAAAGCTGCCAAAAGATCCGTTGATGAGCCCCTGCTCGTAAAGCTGGCTGTAGAGCGGCGCAGATGGGCTGAACAGCACATCGCACATCAATTCCGCCACCAGCCTCTGGCGCAGGCCCGCCGGCCCCGCAGCCGGCGTCCCCTTGAAGCCCAGGGCAAACAGCGGCATGGATACCGCCATGGTCTTTCGGGCATGAGGCCTCCCCGCCTGGAGCGGCTCCGAATGTCCGCGATCCACTGCCACCGCCGGGGCAGGCGCTTGGGGCAGCATTTCCCCAGCAATATCCGCCACCTGCTGGGGATCAATATTTCCCGCCACGCACAACACCATATTTCCGGGCCGGTAAAAGGCCCGATGGCACTGATACAAGGTGTCCGCCGTGATGCGGGAGATCGACTCCACCGTCCCTGCTACCCGGTTTCGCACGGGATGGCTGACGTACATGGCTTCCAGCAAACCATAGTACACCTCGTCGTTGGGGTCGTCCTCGCACATGCGGATCTCCTGCGCGATGATGCCCTGTTCCTTATCAATGCTCTCTGGCGTAAACCAGGGAACAGACACAAAGGACAACAGCATACGCAGGTTTTCCTCAAAGCCCCGCACGCCGTCAAAATAATAGCCCGTCATGGATGCGGAGGTAAAAGCATTGGGATCCACCCCGTTGGCAGCCATGCGCTGAAGGGCGTTGCCATCCTCTGTGTCAAAGGTTTTGTGCTCCAAGAAGTGGGCTACCCCCGCCGGGGTAGACAGCCACTCCCCATCCTCTCCCCGAAACCGCAGATCCATCCCGCCGTACCGGGTGGCAAAAAAGGCGAACTGCTTGGCGTATTCCGGCCTTACATCCACATAAATGCTCAGCCCGTTGGGCAGCGCGCAGTGATAAATACTCTGGCCCAAGGCACTGTATTCCAGCTTGTCCATCGCCTCAGCCCTCCTTCCCCGTCAGACGATAAACGGTGTCCAGCTTCAGCCCTCGGGCGGCCTTTGTCACCTGATCCGCCGTCACCGACTCCACCGCCCTGATAAGCTCCTCGCCCTCCCCGGCGGCCGAGTGGAAGAGGACGTTGGTCAGCCGGTCGTCCTCCATCTGCCCCTGGCTGTCCTGACGGCCTCTCAGGCTGCCCGCTACCGCACGGATGGCTGCGGTCAGTTCATCCTTAGTGAAACCGCCCCGCTTTACCTCCTCCAATTGGGCCAAAATAGCCGCTTGGGCCCGGTCAAACTGGGAAAACTCCACCCCCGAGGACACCACCATCAGTCCCTTTACCTTATCCAGCATAGATGAGGCGTAGTAACACAGGCTCAGCTTCTCCCGCACATTGACAAACAGTTTAGAGTTGGCGCTGCCACCATAAAGGGCATTGCACACCAGCAGGGCCGGGTAGTCATCGCTGGCTATGGTGACTCCGCCGGTGCGAAAGCCCATGGCCAGCTTGCCCTGGGTCACGTCCATGGCATCGGTTACCGTGCGCACAGGCCCCCTAGGCTCCGGCTCCACTTGGCACAGCACCGGGGCGTCCCGCCCTGTCAGCAGCGGCGCAAACGCCCGGCGCACCGCATCCTCCACCCGCTCCGGCCGGGCCGCACCGCCGTAGTAGAAATTCACTCGGGCCTGGGACAGCAGGGCATGATAGTCCGCCCACAGCCTCTCCGCCGTCATGGACCGGGCAAGCTGTGCGCTGCCCAGCTTATCCACGGCATAGGCCTCCCCGGCACACATCTCCTGGACGAGGCGGAAAACCGCCCACCCGCGCTTATCATTCACCCGGGCCTCAATGCGGTCTGCCAAATTGACCCCTTCCGATTCCACGTAATCCCGGCGAAACACCCCATCCTGAAGCGCCGGATCCAGCAGAACCTCTCCCATCAGGCTGGCGGCAGGCTCCAGCACCGCCGAACCGTCCAGGGCATAACGGTCGTCGATAAAGCTGCTTAAAAAGCTGATGCACTGGCTCTCCCCCCGCTGGCGTACCACCGGGCCCAGAGAGGCGCCATACAGCGCGTCCGACGCGGCGGAGAGCTGTTCCATATTCGGATGGTTCCGGCTTCCCCGGCCAAGCACCTCTGGGATCAGTGCCCCCGCAGTGGCGGTCTCCCCGCTCAGCGGAATGGTAAGTGTCACGGCCAACAGGCCAGTTTTAAACTTGTCCGTCTGGGCTGCCGACAGCTCCACGCCGTCTGCCAGCCGCTTCCAATGCTGCTGCATAGCCTTCCTCCTCGTCAGTACAGATTGCCCTGAACCAGTATTATACATCATGCACTGCCATTTGACACCTGTTATTTTGCCCAGATCGGTAAATTTTTCTTAAACACTGCAAATCCCGTAGGAGCGGGGGCTTTCGTTTGCCCAAAAGAACAACGTTTAGGATAAATGCATTGATTTGTTGGGTTAAGGGATAGGACGACCAGCAAGGAAAAAGTCCAAAAAATCTGAACTATCAAGGAAAACGGCGCTAAGAAAATTTTAGTATAGCCACAAGGCCGCCCGCCATGCGTCCCAATGCTCTAAGGGCTGAATTTCATCTATATGCGTTGGAACGCTCTCTTCCGTTTCGCTGCAGGATATTTTTTGGATAAAACCGGCTCCATACGGGCATATTGGCAGCGAGGTGAAGCGCATGGATATGACCAATCAGCAGTATAATCAATACGTCAGCGGCAGGGCCAAGCCCTCTCCGCTGTGGCGGGACTGCCTGTGGGCCTTTTTTGTGGGCGGGGCCATCTGCACCGGGGGGCAGGGGCTCACCGCCCTGTACCAGGGCCTGGGGGCAAGCAAGGATGATGCAGGGACCTGGACATCCATCACCCTAATTTTTCTGGCCTCACTGCTCACCGGCCTGGGGGTGTTTGACAACATCGCCAAGCGGGCGGGGGCAGGTACCCTGGTGCCCATCACCGGCTTTTCCAACGCCATGGTGTCCCCTGCCCTGGAGTTCAAAAGCGAGGGCTTTATCACAGGCACCGGGGCCAAGCTGTTCACCGTGGCCGGGCCGGTGCTGGCTTACGGCATCTCGGCCAGCGTGGTGTACGGCATCATTTTATACCTTGTGGAACTGCTTTGAGAACAGGCCGTGCGGAGCTATGCCGCACGGCCTGTTTTGTCCCGCCTGCCGGGAAATCTCTTGCCTCCTGGCGGGAAAGATGCTATACTTTCCCCAGATATAAAGGAGGGAGGCGAAATCGTGGCGGCAAAGGGAGAGGGCGGCATCCACATTGGCCACCGCCAGCGGGCCAGGGCGGAATTCCTGGAGCGCGGACTCAACGGCCTTCCCGACCATAAGGTGCTGGAGCTGCTGCTGTTTTACGCCATCCCTCAGGGTGATGTGAATCCGTTGGCCCACCGTCTGGTGGATCACTTTGGCTCACTGTCCGGGGTGTTCCATGCCACCTATGAGCAGCTGCTGGAAGTAAAGGGCATTGGCCCAAACACCGCCGTCCTCCTCCAGCTCATCCCCGCCGCCTCCGCCCGGTATATGCGGCAAAACGCCAGCTTTGACGGCCAGATTGTGGATATGTGGCAGCTAAAGGAGCTGCTAGAGCCCTATTTCTTTGGTCAGCGGGACGAATTGGCCTATCTGGCGTGCATGGACGGCAAGGGAAAGCTGCTCGCCACCAAAAAGCTGGGCCAGGGCGTAGTGGACGCAGTACATATCGCCACCCGAAAGGTGCTCGAAGCCGCCCTGGCCTGCAACGCCAGCCGAGTGGTGCTGGCCCACAATCATGTGTCCGGGGTAGCGATGCCCTCCCAGGCGGATGTGGACACCACCCTGAGGCTGAAGCGGGTGCTGGCCGAAGCGGACATCACCTTGGCCGACCATCTCATCTTTGCTGGCGGCGATATGGTCTCTATGGCGGAATCAGGGCTGCTGCGAAACAGATAGGCTGACCATGAAAAAGGCCTCCAACCTGTGTTCCCGCAAATTCTGGTACATACCAAAATTTCAAGCGGACCAGTTTCAACAAATGACAGGCTGTGCCGCTGAACGGTTTTCATCGGCACAGCCGTCTGATTTTTATTCTGATATCGTTATGGTCGATGATTGACCCATGATGCGGGAAGTCGGAGCTTGAATAGAACGCAAATGGACAGTACGCATAAAGAACATTTCAGGAATATGGTAGGCAACCGCATGATGCAGAGGCGTTATGCGGTTGTCTGTCTGCTAACCCGGCTGTATTCCGGGGAAAAATCAATTTCGCCAATGAAATTGTAATGCACATCAATCCGCTGGGTGCGATGGCCGCTGGACTTGTCCGGGGCGTGGACAACGATCTTTTCCACAAACTCGCGTAAAAGGGCCGGGGTCAGCTCCGTCGGCGCGGTGTACTTCCGCACAATCTTCAGAAAGCTCTGCACATTGACAGCCTGGGTTTCAATCGTACTTACAACGGTTTGCAATTCCTTTGCGGACTGCTTCAGTGCCTCCTGCTCTTTCTCGTAGCCCCCGGATAACTTTGCAAACCGCTCCGCGCTCAACGCCCCCGAAACACGATCTTCATAGAGCTGTTGAATGATACGGTCAAGCTCACTGATTCGCCGCTCCTGCTTTTCCAGCCTGCGCTTGGCCTGCTCCTGCTCTGCCCTCTGTACGGCGGTCTTGTTCTCCATTACGCGCCGCACAAACTCGTCCTCATCCTCTTGGGCGTAGGCAACAACACGTTGGAGATTTTGGAGTACAAGCTGTTCCAAAACTATGGCCCGGATATAGTGAGCGGTACACTTCTTCCTTGACTGGTAGTTTGAGCAGATGTAACTCTCCTGTTCTTTCGTCAATGTGATACTGCGGTGGTGGTACAGCTTCGCACCGCAGTCGGCACAATAGGCCAGCCCGGAGAACAACCCCATTTCTCCCATCTTGGTGGGACGGCGGCGGTGTTCCCGGTTTTTCTGTACGATCTCCCATGTCTCCTTGTCGATAATCGCTTCATGGGTGCCCTCAAATACCGCCCATTTATCCGGCGAATTGATGACCGTCTTTTTGCTCTTATAGGAGAGCTTGGTGGTTTTGAAATTGGTCGTCCGGCCTAAATAGGCGTCCTGTCCCAAAATACTCAGGACGGTGGCGGGGTTCCAGCGGCAGGGGTCGTCCGGAAAGTAGCGGCTTGTCTGGCCCGTGCGCTGAAACGTGATTGTCCCAGGCGTTGGGATTTCCCGCTCTTTCAGCATCCGGGCAATTTTGCCGGGGCCGTTGCCCTCCACGCATAACTG